>JAIXQS010000112.1 GCA_027485615.1 Verrucomicrobiaceae bacterium | reverse complement strand
CTCTACGGCCGCGTCGCCAACGGCGTGGCATGGGCGGTGAAATTCCCGGATACCTTGAGCAGACCGGAATTGCCTGAATACGGACGTTTCAACGAAGCCCTTGATGCCGCAGTGAAAGCCGATCCCGCCTTCGCGGAACGGATCAAGGAAATCAGCGCGCAGGGATTCGCCGATCCTCGCTCGGCCTATTTCCACGAGCTCATCGCTGCGAACCGCGGGTCGGACGCGGTCAATGAGGCGATCGCGCCCTACCTGGAGGCGCGGCATCCCTCACAGCTTTACGAGGGTTTGCTGGAAGGGGCGCTGCTCTTCGCGATCCTCTGGATCGTGAGGGTGAAGTTCCCGAAAGCGCCGCACGGAATGATCACCGGGTTGTTCTTCGGCCTTTACGCGACGTTCCGGATTTTCGCCGAGGCGTTCCGCGAACCGGACGCGGCATGGATCATCGAGGGCGTGCTCACCCAGGGACAGTTCCTCTCCCTCTTCATGTATCTCTTCGCCGCCGGCTTCCTCATCTTCGCGTTCAGGAACAGAAAAAGCCCCGCCTGAACAAACAGCCGGGGACGGAGGCGCGGCTCCACGATGAACCTAGAATCCGCAGTTGGTTTTCATTTTCACCGCAGAGGCGCAGAGGTCGCAAAGGAACGCAGAGCCTTGCATGTGGGAAGATAGAAAATTTGGGAAAACGATGGAACTGCTTGGTTCACCCAATGGGTGAAATGGAATTGCCGTGAAAAATGCCCTACAATATCCCGAAACACAAACTCTTCTCAGCGTTCCCTCTGCGACCTCTGCGACCTCTGCGCCTCTGCGGTGAAAATCTTCGTTTGAACTGCGGTATTTAGGATGAACAAACCAGGCGGAAGATCAACCCAAGCGGAAAACGATGCGGGCTTTCGTGAGGTCGTAGGGGGACATTTCCATCTTCACCTTGTCGCCAACCACGAGACGGATGAAACGCTTGCGCATTTTCCCCGAGATGTGGGCGAGCACCTCATGGCCGCTCGCCAGTTTCACCCGGAACATGGTTCCCGCGAGAACCGAGGAAATCTCACCTTCCACCTCTACGGCTTTGTCCTCATCGTCGGGAGCTGTCTGTTTTCTAGGGCCGAAGCTCCTGTTGCGGTTGCGTCCGCCTGAGCCGCGGCTTTTGTTGTTTCTGGGTGGCATAATGTGCTGCGGAGCGAAAGAACCTGACGCCCGCAGGCACGGGGTAGCAGATCGGATCTGACGGTTCAATGGGAAAAACCCGCCGGGCTTGCGACGCATGCGATATGCATGTCACGAACCCGATTTCTTGGCTTGATAGTGAGGATGGGCTCTGTCCTAGTTGCCTAAGCATGGTTAAGCCGCATGTGATCAATACCGAGCAACCGGATGAAGTTGCAGAAGCCGTGAAGGCCGTTTTCGAAAGGTTTTGGGGCGAGAAAAGTTTTCCGCTCCTCGACCGCGTGTTCGCCGATGTGAGCGGAATGTTCGAGGGACGACACCCCGGTTATCAGGCGATCGACATGGAATACCATGACTTTGAGCACACGCTTCAGGCGACGGTTTGCCAGACATTCCTGCTGGAAGGGCGCGCGCTTTCGTATGACAAGCCCACCCTTGATGTCCGCCACTGGGAGCTTTCCGTGATCGCGGTGCTGCTTCACGACACCGGCTTTCTCAAGAGGACGGGTGACAACAAGGGCAGCGGCGCCAAATACACGTTCATCCACGAACTCCGGAGCTGCGAATTCGCCCGCGCCTATCTGCCGCAGCTGGGCCTCACATCGGTGGAGATCGACGACGTATGCTCCGCCATCATGTGCACCGGGCCGCGCAGCAAGATCGACGGCGCTGTCTTCCGCTGTGAAGAGGTGTGTGTCATGGCCTACATGCTTGTCACCGCCGATTACCTCGCGCAGATGAGCGCAGGGGACTATCTCGAAAAGTTGCCGAGGCTCTACGCGGAGTTCGAGGAATCCTTCGCCTTCAACCGCATCCCGCCTGATGAGCGGCCTTACAACAGCCTGCGGCAGCTGCTCGAAATGACACCCGGTTTCTGGGCGGGCTACGTGCTGCCGGTTCTCAACGACAAGGTCGGCGGCGTCTACCGCTATCTTTCACCGAACGGGCAACCGAATCCCTACATCATCGCCGCCGAGGCGAACGTGGCGGAGCTGATGCGCAGGCTTGAGGCCGGCGAGGTCTAGGGCGCGAAAAAACCGCCGCTCCGGGTGGAACGGCGGCTTGTGATTTTTTCCTGCGGATCAGGCTTTCAGTTCGAAGCGGTCGCTGTTCATCACCTTGTCCCAGGCGGCGACGAAGTCCTTCACGAACTTTCCTTTCGCATCATCGGAGGCATAGACCTCGGCGAGCGCGCGGAGTTCGGAATGGGAGCCGAAGAGCAGATCCACGGCGCTGGCCGTCCAGCGAAGCTCGCCGGTCTTGCGGTCCTTGCCTTCGTAGAAATGCTCGCACCTTGCGGATTTTTTCCAGTCCGTATCCATGGATAGCAGGTTCACGAAGAAGTCGTTCGTCAGCGACTCGGGGTTGGTGGTGAAAACGCCGAGCGGGGACTTCGCGAAGTTCGCGTTGAGGACGCGCAGGCCGCCGACGAGCACGGTCATTTCCGGCGGGGAAAGGGCGAGCAGGTGGGCCTTGTCCACAAGCAGCGCCGCAGCCTGCGCAGCCCGCTCGGGTTTCAGGTAGTTGCGGAAACCGTCCGCCGCCGGCTCAAGCGCGGCGAAGGAATGAACGTCCGTCTGTTCCTGCGAGGCGTCTGTGCGGCCCGTTGCGAAGGGAACCTCCACGTCATGGCCGGCCTTTTTCGCGGCGGCTTCCACGGCGGCGCAACCGCCGAGAACGATGATGTCCGCGAGCGAAACCTTTTTCCCACCGGTCTGTGCCGCGTTGAAATCGGCCTGCACCTTTTCCAAAACGGGAAGGACCTTCGCGAGTTCCTCGGGCTGGTTCGCTTCCCAATCCTTCTGAGGGGCGAGGCGGATGCGCGCGCCGTTGGCTCCGCCGCGCTTGTCGGTCTGGCGGAACGAGGAGGCGGAGGCCCACGCCGTAGCGACGAGCTGCGAAACGGAGAGGCCGGAGTTAAGGAGCGTTTCCTTCAGCGCGGCGATGTCGGCTTCGCCGATCAGCTCGTGATCCACGGCGGGGACGGGATCCTGCCAGAGCTGGGCGGGCGGCACCATCGGGCCGAGGCAGCGGGAGACGGGGCCCATGTCGCGATGGGTCAGCTTGTACCATGCCTTCGCGAAGGCTTCCGCGAACTGGTCGGGGTTCTCATGGAAACGCTTGGAGATCGCGAGGTAGGCGGGGTCGCGGATGAGCGCGATGTCGGACGTGAACATCATCGGCGCGTGGCGCCTTGATGGATCGTGCGCGTCGGGCACGGTGCCTGCGGCGGAGGGATCGGTGGGGATCCACTGTGTCGCGCCGGCCGGGCTTTTCACCTGCTTCCAATCGTAGGCGAAGAGGTTGTGGAAATAGTTGTTGTCCCATTTCGTCGGTTCGGTGGTCCATGCGCCTTCGAGTCCGCTGGAGATCGTGTCCTCCGCGTTGCCCTTGCCGAAGCTGTTCTTCCAGCCGAGCGCTTGCTCCTCAAGCGGCGCGCCTTCCGGTTCGCGTCCGACGTATTTCGACGGATCGGCTGCGCCGTGGGCTTTTCCGAAAGTGTGGCCGCCTGCGATGAGGGCGACGGTTTCCTCATCGTTCATCGCCATGCGGGCGAAGGTCTCGCGGATGTCGCGGGCGGAGAGCAGGGGATCGGGGTTGCCGTTCGGCCCCTCGGGGTTCACGTAGATGAGACCCATCTGAACCGCGCCGAGCGGGTTCTCGAGTTCGCGGTCGCCGGTGTAGCGCTGGTCGCCGAGCCATTCCGTTTCCGGGCCCCAGTAGATGTCCTCCTCGGGTTGCCAGATGTCCTCGCGTCCTCCGGCGAAGCCGAAAGTCTTGAAGCCCATGGTCTCCAGCGAGCGGTTGCCCACCAGGATCATGAGGTCGGCCCAGGAGATTTTCTTTCCGTATTTCTGCTTGATGGGCCAGAGCAGGCGGCGGGCCTTGTCGAGGTTCACGTTGTCCGGCCAGCTGTTGAGCGGGGCGAAACGGAGGGTGCCGGAACATGCGCCGCCGCGTCCGTCCTGGATACGGTAGGTGCCTGCGCTGTGCCACGCCATGCGGATGAAAAACGGGCCGTAGTGGCCGTAGTCGGCGGGCCACCAATCCTGCGAGGTGGTCATCAGCTCATCGATGTCCCTGATGACGGCGTCGAGGTCGAGCGATTGGAATTCCTTCGCATAGTCGAAATCGGGATCCATCGGATCGGAAAGCTCGCTGTTCTGGCGCAGGCTTTTCAGGCTGAGTTGGTTCGGCCACCAATGCTCGTTCGCCGTGGAACCGGCGGCGGGTTGGTTGCGTGTCGGGTTCATCACCGGGCATCTGCTGATGTCCGCGTTCACATCTAGTGCTTCGCTCATATCTTATGTTTTCTTTTTAGGGGTTGTGGGTTGGGGTTTGGAAATGATCGCTTCGCCGCGCGCGGCCAGGCACTCGGGGCAGACGCCCCAGAAGATCACCTCGGCCTCGTCGATCAGGAAGCCTTGCTCATCCGCCGCGTGGAGGCACGGGGCGTGGCCGGCGGCGCAGTCCACATCCGCCGTTTTTCCGCAGGTGCGGCAGATGAGGTGGTGGTGGTTGTCGCCCGTGCGCGCCTCGTAGCGGGCGGGTGATCCGGCCGGCTCGATGCGGCGGATCAGGCCTTTCTCCGCGAGGATGGCGAGCGAATCGTAAACCGACTGCCGGGAGATCGCGCCGATCCGATCCCGCACGTCCGCCGCGATGGCGTCCGCCGTGCCGTGCGGCCTGCCGGAAACAGCCCGCAGCACAGCGATGCGCTGGGCGGTTACGGGCAGTCCGTGTTCGCGGAGTAAATCGGCCGGATCGGTCACGTCGGCAACCTTCCTCATGTTTTGGACTTAGTCAATAATCTGATCGAATCGGGTTTCCTCGGGAAACAGTCAGCTATCTGCGGTTCCTTCGGCGGCGGTCGTGAAAAACGGTTCCCGGAAGCCGCATCCGCCCGTGCGCCAACGCGCGGTGACACGTTTCTCTGACCTCTCGACAAATCCGTCCGCCGGGTTAGCTTGCCTCCCATGAAATGCATCCGGTTCCTCGCGCCGCTGGCGACCGTCGGCCTCCTCCACGCCCAGACACCCGAAGCGCAGCCGCGCCTCAGCGCCGATGACATCCAGCGCCTGCTGGTGGATCGCGACGGCGTGCCCAGCGAATTGGGCAAGACCCTGCTCGGCGGCGGCAACGCGAACCGCCTGTTCTATTTCCCCACCCATGACGAACCCGCGACTCCCGCCGACTGGGGCTTCCGCTTTGAGAACGTCGATTTCAAATCCACCGACGGCACCGATCTCCACGGCTGGTTCATGCCCGCCAAGCTCAAGGTTCCGAAGGGAACCGTCGTCTTCTCGCACGGCAACGCCGGATCGCTCGGGCACCACCTCGGCTTCGTGCTATGGCTCGTCGAGGCGGGATATCAGGTGTTCATGTATGATTACCGCGGTTTTGGGAAATCCGGCGGGACGCTCGACCGGCGCGGCATGATCGAGGATGTGAAAGGCGCCTTCTCCTACGTCCGGGCGCGGAAGGATGTGGACGCGCGGCGGCTCGTCTCCTACGGCCACAGCCTCGGCGGCGCGAAGTCCGTCGCGGCCATCGCCGAGAAAAATGTGGAGGGCCTGCGCGCGGTGGTCATTGATGGAGCCTTCGCCTCCTACCGCGCCATGGCACGGGTCGTCGGCGGGGATCTGGGGGCGAACCTCATCACGGACGAGCTCTCCCCGAAGGACTGCATCGGGAAAATTTCCGGAACATCGCTGCTCGTCATCCACGGCGACCGCGATCCGGTGGTGCCCGTCGCCCAGGGCAAGGAACTCTTCGACCTCGCGAAAGAGCCCAAGACCCTCTTCGAGGTCAAGGACGGCGGCCACGGCGACACCCTCTCCCGCGACAACGGCGCTTACCGCAAACGCATGCTCACCTGGCTCGACGGCGTGATGTGAGGCCTACCTCAAAGGTAGGGTTGACCCGCCGGGTCGACCGTAGCTGGCATGGGTTAGTGGAAAATCTCACACGAAGCCACAAAGCCACGAAAAGCACTCCAGTTCAAAGAAGCCCCTTCCTTCTTATCCGTGTTTCTCCGTGTCCATCCGTGGTTAAACCTCTTCATTCTCCCACTCTCCCACTCTCCCATCCCGACCGAGAGTGTAAGTTTTTTTGTGTAAATAGTTTTCGGGTGATATGGAGAAGGGCTTTTCAGGCCCTTTCCCCGGACGGGCGATTTCCCTGTCCTCCGCCAAGGGGATGAAATCCCCTTCTCCCTATTGGGATGCTTCACGCCTCCCCGCCGCCTCTCCCGGAGATCCTCCGTAAACCCGGATGTTTTCGCGTTCCAAATCACACACGATGGGCGATCCGGTACGTTCTGTTAGCACGGCACATCCGGACATCTTCACGTTCCAAAAAGCAAAGGGACACGTAACATCCTCCCAACCCGCTCACCCCCAATGTCTTGCAAGGCCAATCTTTCGGAGATTGACCGGATATCGCCCGGCGATATCGTGCGGGGGTGAACTAATACCAATGTTCTCATAAAAAATATCACCCGTGTTTTGACACCCAATCGAGATGGAACTTAGATTATATTTTCGGAATGGCATTACATTTCAAGAATCACTGGCCGTATTGAAAGATTATTGCCATTACGAGCCTAATCCGAATGGTGCACCGCTTGGTGATGAACCAACTAAACTCGCATATTTTGATGAGGCTGGATGTGGCGGCTGGGGCACGTTTCCTGGATTCGAGAATAAAGAAAGGTTTTCAATGTCAGGAAATTCCCTCAGAAGAGAAGTCTTATCTGACCGGACACTATGTGCGGTGTGGAATCCAGATATGGATACACTAATCCACCTCGTATTTCTAAGCTTTTCTGATTACTTAATATTTCCCGACCCCCATTACAAATGGGAAGAATCACAATCATTTGCACCAAAAATTTACAAAGTATATAAGGACTTATTTATAAAATATAAGTGCGATGAGGCACAAGCTTTGACAGAGCATCTTTCGGTATTATTCCATTGGGTGAGAGCGTCAAATTTTCAAGTAGTCATACGTGATTACGAAGGCGGTAGAGAAATGACACTCGAAAGAGCGCAATCATGGAGATGGAGGGATCACCTTCCTACTAAGGAAGTCTTCCCTGAAATCAGTGCTGAATATGAAAGAGTATACAAAGAAAAATTGGATTACGTCGTAGAATGGTAATAAATATTCGAGAATGAGAACAAGTCGAGACACAGCAACCCCTATCAGCCGCCCTGTTTACATGATCTCCCGTAGTTACAACCCCAACCCCGTGATCGACGCTCGCCCCCGCTGATAGGGTTGCGTGCTCTTTGACGTTCGGGTAAGAATTAAAGACTCCATGAAGACCATATCTGATAAGATTACTGAGCTTGGCGGTGAGCTAGGACCGCCCGCGTCTGCCGATGACATCGCGCAGCTTGAGGCGAGGCTTGGTTTCTCCCTACCCAAGGGACTGTTGGAGCTGCTCAGGTGTCACAACGGTAGCACCAAGGATACCGATGATGCGATGTGGCGGTTTTGGCCGTGTGCCGAGATCACTACTCATAGTGAGTATCGCGGCAAGGCTGACTTTATCCCGGATAACAACGATCTTCGCTTGTTGGATTCTTCATCCTCCCGCGTCTCATTGTCAGGCCGTAATCTTATCCTCTTTGCGGACTCTCTGATCGACCTTCCCACGTATGGCCTCTTTCACTCGCCTGGCCATCGGTGGCATGGTGCGGTTTTTGATGCATCGAACGGATATCTTTCTGCACGGAACTGGGATGAGTGGGTGGCCACTTTTATCGAGCGTGGAGAAGATGGCCTG
Organism: Verrucomicrobiaceae bacterium; assembly: GCA_027485615.1. Taxonomy (GTDB): domain Bacteria; phylum Verrucomicrobiota; class Verrucomicrobiia; order Verrucomicrobiales; family Akkermansiaceae; genus Luteolibacter. The sequence goes on along the minus strand of JAIXQS010000112.1, from coordinate 612 downwards.
CTCTTCCTCGAAACACCAAAAGAACCCGAACAAGACGTGCATGGCAACACCCACTAGCCCTTCTGTTTTCGATGTTTCCACCTGATTTCAACCTCAACCCCGCGATCAACGTTGGCTCCCGCTAGTGGGTGTGCCATCACTTTGACGTTGTGCAGAAAATGATGCGCTGGATCAACATCCTAATTCTTAGTGCGGTGCTTGTAGCATCCTGCATTTCGGCGGTGTGTGATGACTCAGTTTCGGGGTTTGATCGTCTATTCTGGCTTGCAGCTATTCCGATGACCATGTTTTCCCTCCTTCCCATTTTCATCGGAGCTATGTTTGGGATCTTTGCCCGTGGACGCTTATTGGCTCGTCCCAGTATTGACAGGTTCATGATAGCGAGGAACTCACCCCTGCAATTCATATGGTTCGGCGGACTGATGTTCAGCGCAGCCGGAATCGGTAATTTGATCGGGTGTTACCGTGAAGGGGTATCAGCTACTGGGGTTGTTGGCCTCGCTGGCGGAGTCGGCGTGGTTACTGGCTGCCTACTTATCGTGAGAGCTTTTTCCAGACGGTTTCCACGACCGGTCGCCGCACAATAATAATGAAGAAGCACAACAAGCCGCG
>JAIXQS010000118.1 GCA_027485615.1 Verrucomicrobiaceae bacterium | reverse complement strand
TGATTGGCGGGGCGAATCCCGCACCGGAGTCCATCGCGTAGAGGAGATTCTTTTTGGCAGAAAAAATCATAACGAGGCGACCCTGGGGTGCCTTAAGAATTTCAAATCCCGAGAGATCACTCGGAAACCAATCTGGTTTTGGCGCAGCCTCTTTGTATTGAAGTGGCTCAGTCGATGGGGATAGCGAAAAAGGATTGGTTTGAAGCCATTCTGAGAGTCCGGGACTGGGCTGGACTGCGAGAAACCACTGCCACTCGCGCACATCTTTGCCTTGTTCAGACCATTCGCGGCGCTCGGCATGGAGGATTTTGTCGTCGCTGTTGGGTCGCCGCCAGAAGGCTTTTTGGAAAACGAGCCTCGGGTCGGTGGATGTATTCAAAACCAACTGGTCGGAAGGAGATTGGGGGATTTCCGGAGGCTTGGTGGTTTTTTGGGGTAAAAAAACGATGCCCCCGATGGCGAGGAGTACTCCTGCTGCCGGCATGAGAAATCGCTTTTTCATGATAGCCAGATACTTAATTTCCAGAATTCGAGTAAGTTCTCAGGAAGAGCTTAATGTCACTCACACTCTGGACGAAGCGATCCAAGCCAACCTGCTCGTTGCTGAGCAACGAATAGGCCGGAATGACGATTTTCCAACGGGTATTCCATGCGCTACGGCTAATCAGGCGGGAGTTCGTGAACTCGGATGGCATCGAGCTGTAGAAGTATGCTGGATCGTCAACCGCACGGAAGGCTTGGTGCTTGCGGGTGATCCAGAGCCGCTCGTTGAGCGTGCCCTGCGGAGTGAAGAACTGCAGGGCGGAGAAGGCGGTCTCACCGAGGTTCTTGGGCAATGGCAGGGCTTGGTCGCGCACTGACCAGCTGCGGATCACATTGACATCGCCAAGCGACGGGGCGCGCATGACGTCGTCGCCGGTCGGGATGAGGTAAGCGTAGGGCGTGGCACTGAGGGCGTTGGCGGCGGAGCTCATGGGACCGCCAGCGCCAGGCGTACCGATCGCATAGGGGTCCATGCCGACATAGCCTTTGAAGATCAGGCCGGAGGAGAAAATCTTGGTGGAAAAAGTTGATTGCGAGAAAAAGTGGTCACCGGAGGCGATGGGCAAACCGAAAAAGTTTAAGCCCTGCTCGATATTGGTGCCGAACTCAATCACGATGCCGGGCACGGCGCTGCCGTTGCTCTTGCTGATGTTCAGGCAGGATCGCGCGACATCGGGGTCGTTGAGGACGTTGCTCATCACGTGTTGCTGGAGCACCTGTTTCCAGAGCGTATTGTCGTCGGCGGTGGGTTCGTCGGTGCGGATGCGGAAGAGCTCTTGGCGGAGGGAGAAGACGGTGCCGTTGCGGTCGGGATTATTGAACCCAAGGCGGCCCTCGACGACCGACCACTCATCCCGCAAATTCGCAAGGGAGGAGGCGAGACCCGAGTCGCCTACACCGGTCGCGATGGGGCTATTTCCGTTGAAGTCGCCGAGGCTGTAGGTGCCAACGATATTGTCCACAAAAGACGAACCCTCGGTCGAGCCGAGTAGGCCAGTCTCATAGTCGTAGGACTTGGCCGCGCAGTAGGCGTAGATCTGGGCGAGATCGAAAAGGGACTTGTATTGTGACAGGGCCTCGTTGCGAAGATCGCGGTAAAGGAGGTCATTCGTGCGATGGCCCTGGATCACGGCTGCGGCACGCTTGCGGAAGGTCTCGCGCTCAGACAGGATGTGATTGGCCTCGGCGAGGAGGCGGGCGACCTGCTCGTTGGTGCGTTGGAGCTGAGTGAGGGAGCGATTGATCTCATAGCTGGTGGCAGTCAATTCTTGGAACAGACGCTCGAACACCAAGACCTGCTGCTTATCGCTTATAGAAACAGAGACGTCGTCGATCATGGCTTGAGCCTGAGCTTCAAGTTCCGCAGCCTTACTCTCAAGCTGGCTGGCGGCGCTTTCCTGAGTATATGCGATGATATCCTGGGCGTACCCGGATACCGCACCCGACATTTTGGCTAGACCGCGGCCGATGAAGGCAGTGTCAAAAGCGAAGGGGCCGGTAACGGTGGGAATACTCTCAGCAACCGAGTTGGCTAGATTCACCGCGTAGTCCGCGGCGGCAATGGCCTGCTCCGAGTAATTCGTGAGCATGTCCGCGGCGGTTGCATAGTTACTAGCCTCTGCATTCATTTCATCGGAGGCTGCATTAGCTTCTATATAGGCTTCGATGGTCTCCGTATATAGCTGATATGCTCGGTCAAAGTTGGCCTTTTTGGCATTAAAGGTATTGGTAGCTTCACGCAAATCGACTTGGGCCGTATAGGCATCAAGCAAGGCGGACTGGAGTTTGCCGGGTTGGCCGCGCTTGCCGTAGCCGGATGGTGGGAACTGGCCGAGGCTGTACCTAGAGATTTGATAAGTGCGATTGGTGAATTGTGTCGGCTCGTAGAGGCGGTCATAGATGCTCTCGAAGGACCAATCAAGGAAGGGATCGGCGTTGACCGGTTCGCGGAAGTTAACCGTCACCGTGCCGCTGGTATCCACCACAGTGGAGGGCTGGTCGATGAAATAGTAATGATACAAATCCGGGCCAGTATAGCCTTGGGCGTAGAGTTTGCCCGCACCGACATCACCCGGATAGGGCGTGCCAAAAAGCGTCGTGAGTTCATACTCGTAGGCAGACTCTTGGCGGCTGACGGCGTCGTTATATTCATCGAGACTATTATTTTGATCGCGCTGAAGTTGGTTCATCAGGCCCGCTTGTTTAAAGGCGTTTTTGGCATTCACTGCGGCGGTCACGGCGCGTTCATGGATCTGCTCGAAGTTCGATTTCCCAGCAGCAAGTTCGGCGGGTGAAATATCGAAGGTCATGGCCCCCGGGGCCAGCCCGAGGTCGTTCATGTGAGCCTGGGCGGAGCTCGAGAGCGTGAAGATTTTATTCGCGCTGGTGACGAGCTCTTCGATTTCCGGAACCGTGCTGCGGTCGATCTTCTGGATGCCCTCGTTTAAGGTGTCCACATCCGGCAGCATGGCATTGGCCGAAACCCAGTTAAAATAGGTGCCCTGCATGCCGCGGGCAGCCCATTCGTCGCTACCCCAGTAGCGCTTGCGTCCAGTCGAGGAGTTGTACTTACCGTCTTCCATGTGTCCCCAGCCCGAGTTCTCATCGTCTTTGTGATCCTTTCGGACAGTGAAGTCGAGAATGTCGACGCTCGTGCGGGCAAGGGCGGCGGCGGCGGCGGCGAACTTGCGTTCGTCCTTATAATCGACCTGCACCGTCTGCCCAAGTACGGTCACACCTTCGGTGCTGGGAGTCCAAGTAAAGGCTGGCGAGGTAAGCAGCTTGTAATAACCGGTGATTGCCGTCAGGTAGTGACCATAGGCATCGCCATGACCTTGGGGGAACATTTGCTGGGCGTCGGCGGCGTCGAGCACACCATTTGCGTTGGCGCCACCCGACTTTTCCTTGATATTATAGTTCGTGGCGTAGATCGGTTCGCCAGAGTTGATCCCGTTTGTATAATTCCAATACAGGCGGTTGTAGGATGGATTCACCTTCACACCCGGACTCGTGAAGTCATCGCGACCGCGGAGCAGGCTGAGGGTCTCATCAATCAAGGTGGATACCTGCCCCTCAAAGGAGAAGCGGGCAGAACTGATATCACCTTGACCGCCGGGATTCGTGATCTGGATGGTGGGATTCTGTGCATCGTCCCAGGCCTCATTGCCGAGGGTCATGTAGAGATCATTGAGGTAGCCAGAGACGAGCAGCAGGGTGCTATTGACCGCGTCCGTGGTGGTGCCAGCGTCGATACTCTGTGCCTTTACCCGATTGAGCACGGTTTCGTAAATTTCGATTAGGCCAAAGTCTTCGATATTTTTCAGATTCAAGGCCACATCGCCCTCCCAACGCGTGCCAGCTTGGGTGAGGATACTCACGTCGGTGCTGACGGGATTGTTGTAAAGATCGGTCTGGCGCTGATTGAAGGGATTGATGCCATCAAGTACGCGTTTCACCCAACTCTCGACTAGCACGGGTGGCATCCAATCGCTATAGGCCGACCCGCTCACTAGGTTAGCGGAGGCCTTGGCGCGATAGCGCATCGTAAAGTAATTGTCACCGAAGACCAACAACGGGTTACCCAAAGGCGAACTGGCTGAGCCGCCGACCACGATGATGTTGGAGAAGTTGCCGTTGGGTTGAATCCATTGGGAACCGCTCGCGGAAACCATGTCGGTGCGCTCGGGAGTGTGAATACGGAAGTCAACGGCATTGGCCGGGCTGGATACGCCCTGCGGCGAATAGAGCGCGACCTCGATACGGTTGGTGCCGACGATGAAGGAGGCTGGATCGATTTCAAATTGGTAACCGAGACCCTCTGGGCTCGCGACCAATCCGGTTCGTGCAACGGACAGCGGCAGACCGCCGGGAATGGAGGCGGCGACGGGCAGATTGTAAGCGAGAACGGGAACGTTGTTAGCGTAAACCACGAAGCCGTCCGTGCTTCCGAGATTGGCGCTGAAAACCACCTGCGAGGGCAAGTTGGAGAGGGTCAGCCCGGCGTTGTTGAGTAGAATGCTACCTGGGCGGTTAGAAGCAGCGCTGTAGGAGGCGTTGTTAACCGAGAAACTCGAGGAAAGCGTGGTTGTGATGGCTGCATCATAGTTCAGTGGAGCAGTGGTCGATGGATCGACCGTGGGGTTCGCGAGGCGTTTCCAGGAATCGGTGGTGCTGGTCCCAAGCATGCGAGTGGTCGTATAGGTATAAAGCGGCGGATAGCTGCCGCTCACCGAAGGCGTGTAGCACCACTGGAATTCATAATTCTCAGGGCGGGCGGCAAAGTCGCCGCTGTGACGCAAGGTGGTCTGCTCGTCGAGCGGATTGGAGGCTGAAATGACCTTCAAGTCGCCTTGATACAAGGTGTCTGTAATCTTGATGATAGACATGCTTACGGGCTCACCTTGGGGGGTAAAGGCCTCTCCATCGCCGAAAAGCAGCGTGACGTAACCCTTGCCCTGACCGAGCGAGGTGAGCGCGTAACTGTCCACCGCGGTCTCGCTGGATGCAATCTCGGCGAGCGTCTGGGCTCCGACGTTGACGGTCTTGGTGGTGTCCGGAATGTAAGTGCCGGGTCTGGCGGGATCTTCTTTAAACGTTTCCACATCGGTGGAAAGGGCCGTAATGGCGGCGTCCCACTTGGCCTTGTCGGCGTCGTTGGATGTCACGAGACCCTTGAGTGCGGCGGTGTCATCGGGACTGAGAGCATTGAGATTCAGGTAATCCTCGCCGGCGATGGAGTTGACGAACTCACCGTTCAACTGAAAGCCACCAATGGAGCCTAGGTTGGGGTCGTAGTAGAAACGTTGCTGCAGGTGCGGCTGAGCCAGCTGGAAGTAGGTTTTTCCATTTTGCTGGGTGGTCTTGAGCGAGGCAGGGAGGGCGGTGAGGCCCACGCGGACATCGTCGAGCAGGACGTTCTTGACGCGGGTGGGGTCATGGAGGGTCGCGCTGGGCTTGGACGTGCCACTTAGAGCAATCGACTGTTGATACAAAATGCGAGCGCTCGTCTGGCCGCGAACGGCGGGGAGGCCAAACTTGGACAAGGTAAGGGTCTCGGCCGTGGTCAGTGTAGGCGGAGCGGCAGGCCACTGCGGACGGTAGAGGACCGTGAGAGGCGTAGCGGTGACGGGATCGCCCTGATAGACGCCGTCGTTGACGGGGCGCAGGTAGGGCAGGATGGTTCCTACGGCGGGCTGAGCGCGGTTGGGGAACACGAAGTCGCTCCGCATCGTATAATAAAACTGCATGCCCAGCGCGGTGGCGCTGGAGGCGCGGATCCAGTCTATATCAAAGGTCTGGCTGGTGGCGGTGACGGGATCGATGCGCAGGGCGTTGATGGTTTTACCCGTCCAATCCGGAGAATTAGAGACATCGAAAGAGAGCGTCTGCCAGCCACCCGCGCCGGTGTAGTTGACATTCCGGATGCGTGAGCCGCCATAACCGCCATCCTCGTTGCCCCAAAAGAGCTGGACCGTGACGTTGGCAGAAGCTTTCATGCGAACTTGGATTAGCGGCACGGATGAACCAGCGAAGGCCGTCATGCCAGAGGTGTTAAACTGGGCATCACCATTGCCCGTGGCGACACCGCTAAACAGACCATTGGCGACGGCGATGGTGCCCGTATTCGTGTTTTGCGTCCAAATACCACGGTCATTCGCCGTGTCGAACTCGGAGTTAACCAGTGGCGCGTAAGCGGGCAGGCCAGCGGAGGCGGCGTCATCGTGCGGGCCGCGATAAACCCAATCGTAGCCCTTGCGGTCCTTGAAGGTGAAAGTGGTATAGAGCGACGGGGTTCCGGAAACTGGAGCGGTATCACGGTAGCTGGCACCCGGATCGACTTCCAAATTTTTCACCGAGCCACTCGCGGGATCCACTGGCAACGGTAGCAAAGGCAGCGGCTGTGGGGAGAGTTGGTTCAACATCGTACCAGCAGTCACCGAGTAGTCGAAACGGTAGGTCGCATTCTCGCGAAGAACCTCGAAAACGGACATCGCGGGACGATCATCGGCAGGGTCGGTGTATTGGATGAGGATGCGAGGCAGCGAGGAGAAGGCGGGGCTGCTGGTCGCGTTGCCGCTGATAATATTCAAATCATCCCGCAGGGCGTAACCCCGTCCACCGAGCATCAAAGCATGTTCTTCGTTGGGATTATATCCCACCTTGCTGCTGTCGGGCTGATTATAAATCGTTCCGGAGGAAACGTAGGTGGCGAGGGAGTCAGTGCCTTGGTTCGAAGCCATGACCACGTCCGGAGTAGAGGCGGAGTCGCGATAAGCCAACGCATAGCGGCCGACTTTCGCCGGGAGATACAGATCATTGAACTCGGAGGAAGGCGCGGGGTATTTCTTGAACCACCAAACAGTCAAACTCGATGCACTGTTGGGAAGGGCATTCACCGGGATGATCGCGCCTTTCTCAGCCTCGGCCACACCGTTGGCGAAGGGATCGATGTATGCGGCGGGAGAATAGTAGGTGCCAGCCGCGACATAGCCCGCTAGGGTATTGGTAGCTGAAGGCGGGTTGATGCGTTCACCGACGTAGGCGGTGCCTGTGACCGCAGCGGTGCCATCGCCTTCCTGATAGCCAACGCGCCCGTCGGCCTGGGTCATCAACGGCACATACCAAACGCCGCCGTTATTACCGATGAACTTGAGCAGGGAGCGGTTGAGCTGATCTGCCTCGCCATTGAAATCGACCAGCAGGCGCTGGGTGTTATTGTCCATCAAGGCATCTCCTTCCGGGGAATCCTGATAAACGATCTGCGGAATTTTGCCGCCGACGAAGGCGATCCCAGTGCCAGAAGTCTCCGAACTGCCGACAGGGGCGACGGTATTTTGGGCGTAGCTGCTAATATTAACGGGCCATACTTGCAGATATTTATTGAGATAGATCGGCCATTCGATCGACGTCCTCGTGGAGGATGTCGCGCCGGTGGGAGGAATCGCGATGGACTTGGGTGTCAACCAGTAGAATGTCTCGCGGTCCTCGATGTCGTTCTCCCGTTCCGCGTAATAGGCCAGAGATCCATTTGGGAGAGTGACGGAGCTATAATAATTCACCGAGCCCGAGGTCGCTGTGTTGACTGGCGAGGCAACGAGCGTCGTGTCAGGGTCGAACGAGTCGCCATCATAGGGAAGTAGCTGCGAACCGAGCTCGATGGTGACAGTGCTGGGTCGGAGGGCTTGCTGGACACTTACGATATCCATGCCGAGGAATTCGTAGGTTCCGTCATCACGGAGGGTGCCGAGATATTCGATCAGGATGCGGCCGGTGACATTGTAGGCATGGAGTCGGCGGGTGCCGCCGGTGGTATCAAACCACACGGTTCGTAGCTCGGCGGAGTCTCCAGTGTTAGCAGGGGTACCGGCGACCACGTATTCGCTGGTAACTCTCTGAGGGAACACGTTGCTGAACACCGGATTAATCGTCCCAATGATTCCAGTGGGGATGACCACCTGCGGACCGTTGAAACTGCGCTCGGTCCAATACAAATTGCGAACTGGGTTGGAGGTGGCGGAGGAAACTGTGAAGCGTTCTTTGAAAAAAATGTAATTGTTCGTCGCAGCGTCGGGCACGCTGGAGCGCCAAGTCACCTCGACCGTACCGGGGGTGCTGGCGAAAACCTCGCGGGCATGGGGGCTGTAATAATAGGAAGTAAGGGTGCCAGAGGCCAAGGCAGGGATCGCCGAGGATTCGCCGGTGCGATAATCCGTGGCAGCGCTGCCAGATGGGTTCGACAGGATTTCCTCGGGACGGACCGGTTCGGAGCGCCAGAAACCTGCGGCGCTGGTATCCTTGGTGGTTCCGTTCAAGGCGATAATGGACGAAGGCGGAGTAATGCGGTCGCCATAGAAGTATCGGGGTACGCCGGAAGCAAAGGTAGTGCCGGTGGTGGAGCGAGTGAGTTTGATACCCGTATTGGAGCTGGCTGGGTAATCCGAGCCAACTGGACCGGAGGAGGCCGAGGTCTCGACCCAGTTCGCGAACTGAGGCGTGATCGTGGGATCGCCGATCGAGGGTAAATTCGGGCCGACCGGAGTGTAATGGTTGGGGACCGCGCTAAGCCGGTTGTATGCCCCGCTCTTCACTTCATACTGGGCTTGGAGGGATGCCCCTCCACCCAATATGATTAGGAAGATGGCTAATAAGCCCAGTCTTCCTCTCAGGCATGCCGATGAAAATCTGTTCATAGAAAAATGGCGCTGGGCGTTTGTTACTTAATTGCCATTCGAAAGCCGCGCTTCGAGCTTCTCGAGACGAGATTCCAATTGCTTGATGGTTTGCGATTTCGCGTCGAGTTCCGAGCGGAGTTTGGAAAACTCGTCATTTGACTCGGCAACCACAGTATCCAGATCACGGTTGAGCTGCTGTGTGGCAGAGACATTGAGCATGGAAATGGCATCATAGTCTACCACGCGGAAATCTTTTACAAACCTACCGTAGACAAAGACATTACCGCTCTCCAAATCGGTATCCACCTGAAAGCCATCAGCTCGAACGGCCGTGACCACCGCTTGGATTTCTCCCTGCTTCGTGCTCAATTTAACTTTTTCGCCAACCGTCAAATTCGTCGCAAGTTGCACCCATCCGTTCGTGATAGCAGCGGTTGCAAAGATGTCTGGAATCGGGCCTTCTAATTGGCTAACTGCTTGAGGAAAAACTTTCTCGACTTGTTGGGCAATTACCTTTTTATTCTTAGTACGCCCTTTTGTAGCGCTATCTTTGTAGTGATAGTCCGTGATTTGAATCTTCAAGAGGGTTTCCAAATCCTTCTCCGCGTCGGAGAAATTCTCGATGACTTTGATTCTTTCATCAGAGTTCAGATAGATATATTCGCATAAAACACCATTTTGGGCGATAAACGAAAATGGGCCGGTTCGCAAATTCCATGGCTGGTCGCTCCACCCGTTACCGACTCCTTGTGCATCGTTACGGTGCTCTATGTCCCCTCCTTGGCCGAAAATCTCAAGCGGAGCTCTTGGGCTGTTCCCTCCAATCCCAACATAGCCATTGCTTGCAATACGCATCCTTTCGCTATTTTGTTGCTTGAAAATAATCGGCTCGTTGCCATCATCTCCGGATTGGATAATCAGTTCGCCTGCATTATCGCCGCCCTGACTGTAGATCTTCCAATAATCGTTGTTCGCCATGTTCGCAACGATGCCGGTTGCGTTGGAATCGAACCTCAACCAGCCGTTATTGATCGTTAATTTTTCGCCGGGACTATTCGTGCCGATGCCGACGTTGCCATTACCCTTGACACGCATGCGCTCGGTGAAGTTCGCGGAAGAGCCGTAACCGAAGGCGACATCCGACCCGGCGGAATCGGAGTAAAATTGTAGCAGATTACTCTGCATACCGATACCGTAGTGCGAGGTGCTCTGCCCGTTGAGGCTGATCTTATTACCAAACGAATCTGCAAAGCTAAGCGGGTGACCGGGGGCAGTCTGGCCGATACCGACGTTGCCGCCCATCGTGACGGTTAACTTGGTGGCGGAGGTGAGAGAGCTCCACGAGTTGCTGATCTTGAATTTTTGGCTGTCGGCGTTGTCGATGCCCATGGACCAACCGGTCACCCCATTCACGTCCATCGAGAAGAAGGGGTTACCGGCGGAACTACCAGCGGTGCGCACGCCCACAATGGCCATTTGATTGGCGGAATTCGTTGGGTTGACAACAAAGAGGCCGTTGTTGTCGGGGTTAGTGCTGCTCCCGGCGACAACATTCAACGGGGCAGTCGGGGAAGAAGTGCCGACACCGACACTGCCCGAGCTGCGGAAAACGCTGCTGCCACTGACGCTCCAAAGCCCGACTGAGCTCGCATCAATCTTCGCCGCCGTCACGGCGCTATTGTTTAGGTCAGCGGTGACGATGGTCGAGTCAGCGATCTTGGCGCTGGTGACGTTGGAATCGGCGATCTTGCCCGTGGTGATGTTCGAATCAGCAATCATCCCGGTCGTGACGGCGCTGGAGGCAACCGACTCGGCAACGAGGGCACGGAGAGAATAAGCACCTGCCACGAGCTGCTGGCGGGGCGAGATCTCCGCGTCGGTGGTGCCGGCGTTACCATCATCCACCGTCACGCCGAGGTAGTAGTTAACGTTGGCAGGGTTGGTTGAGGCATTGAGGATGTCTGGCAGTTTCTTGTAAGGCGTAGGCGCGGGCGAGCTAGGACCGGTGATGCCGGAGATACCGGTGCCGTTGCCGATGAGCACGCTGAACTCGCCACCAGAGATGGTAACGGTCTGGGTCTCGGCCCAGACGGCCGTGCCGCCGGACGAGGCGGTGTAGAGCTGGAACTTTACCGCCCGGTTGACGGGGCTGGAATTGCCGACGAGCGTGCCGGTTGCATCGGTTACACGACCTTGGTAGCTCAATAACGAGGGTACGGTGGAGGTCTGGGCCAGCCCTGCGGTGGCGGCGAGCAGGGAAACGAATGCAGTCAGTAGTTTTAATTTCATAAGAGTCTAGTGATGATGGTTTAAAATAGAATCAAGGGGTGGTCAGATCAATGTCCGCAATCTCCGAGATGCGGCGCATGGCGAAGGTGCCGGAGACAGAAAGCGGGACTTTATTCAAGCCGGTCAGAGTCTCGGAATAATTGCCACCGAGAACGGTCGTACCCCAGCCGGTGACGGTGGACCTGTCAGGTGGGGATGAGGTGAAGCTAAACGTGCACGCGCGTACGATGGTGTAGCTCTCCTGACCCGCGGCGAGGGGCGTAGCGGAAAAACGCGCATCAAGATTGTCATGGTCAGGATGATAGGTGTGCACGAAAGGGTTCACTGGATCGCGGTAATCGTGGGTAATATTCCACAGCACCGATGAACCCGATGAGAAGGTGGCTGGAGTGGTGGAAGCAAGGATGGTGGGCGATCCCTCCGGCATCATGGGCATGTAAAAACGCATCGGTTTCACATCCGACGCCGCGCCACCGAGGACGCGGGCCTCGCTGACCGCGAGACCGAGCGGATTGCTGGTGGTGACCAAGCGCCCGGAGAATGCCTGGCGCAGGAGCCTTGCGTTCCCAGCGGTGTCCAAGTGCATGAGTATGTAGAGTGGGTATGCGCGAGAGGTGTTTGAGCCAGAGCCCTGCTGCGTGCTCACGACTTGGGACACATTTACTTGGCCAATCCATAGGCCAGCGGCCGTTGCGGGCTGGACACTGACTGGCAAACGGACATCCGTAAGACCGGCGGAGTCCTTGATCCGGAGGATCGAAGCGTAGAAATCCGATGAAGTGGTCGAGAGAGACGCGCGGTTAACGCCAAAATCAAGATTGGCGCGCCCGCCGGCTGCCACTGTCACTGTGTAGGCCGGCGAAGAGCCGGTGGCAGGTACCGCTGTCTCATCGTAGGAGTTAGTCGTGCTATTGAAGACACGCTTGGTGAGCGGCACCGCTCCGCTGATGGCAGATTGGCCGGTCGGGGCTGCCTCTGAGCCATCGAGCGAAATGGTGAGAGTGACGCTGCTGGTGGAGCGATTCGTCACGCCGACGGTCAGGGCGGAAGCCGTACGGCCAAAAAGGAGGCCGCCTGAGCCGGGCACCTCGTATTCGATGGCACCCGTGAAACTGCTCACGGTGGCCAGATTGATCCAGTAAGCCTTATCCGGATCGAGCCGCTCGGTGGTATTGACGACTTGCAGAGGGTTGGAGCCGCTCAACGCGCCGCCCACATATTTGTAAACCTTGGTGCCGCTGGGCAGGCCGGTGTTGCTACCGTTGATGAAACTCGCGAAATAGTTACTTAGGATCGGCCAGGTGGAACTGGTGCCGGCGGAGGGAAAGCCCATGAAATTCGCGCCCGATATCAGCCAAGTATTGGCCGGAGAACTCGCCTGCTGCTTGATCGTGATGGTCGTGGCAGAGCCGGCGTTGTTGATCAGGTAGGCCGAGCTCGCGACCATGCGCTGCAAGACCTGGTCGGTGGGATCGTCGCGCTTCCACACCGTCCACTCGTCGCTATTGGTGGTCGGGGTGGAGGGACTGCTGGAAAATTGGATCTGGTCCGGATTGGGGTTCCAGCGCCACACCTCGGTGATGTTTGTGTTGGAAGCAAAGAGCTCCGCCACGGTCGTGTAAGACGCATCACCGTGCAGCCAGATGCCGTTCCAGCCCGCCGCGAGCGAGTAGGTTTTGGAATACCATTGGGCAGAGAGGGGAGAGAGCGCCAAAAGGAAGGCACCAAGAAGAAGGCAGTGACTTTTCATCGGACTTGAAGGCGGTAGTAGGTTTGGGCCTCGGCGGCGGCGCGGGGAGTGAATGCAGTGACCACGCCGACGCCGGTGGCGGTGTAGACGGACGAGGCGACGGTCGCCTCACCCACGGTAAAGTCGGCCGGCGTCCAAGTCTGGAGATCGGTGCTTTTCTCGAGCCGATAGACCTTGTTGGTGATGGTGAAGAACTCGAAATCCGAACGCGTATCGATCGATTGGGTGATTTTGAGATAGAAGGTCTCGGTCGCGTCGGCGGCGTAGGTGCCCGCGATGTATTCATCGAGGTTGTGCACCCCGTCGCCGTCGAGATCCCCGGTCGGAGTTATCTGCGCCAGATCAGTCATGTCCAGGCCAGCGTGGTAGAGCTGCAACTCCTCCCAGGCGTCGGGTAAGCCGTCCCCATCGGCATCCACGCCGAGCGTAAGATCGAGTCGGCGGCGGTCGGCGGGATTTCCTACCGTCGGCGGCGTTTGCAACTGAATCGGATAATGAAGCACACCGCCGAGATCGACCGCCAAGGTGTAAACCGCGCCCGCAGTGACGGCTGCTGTGGTGTAGGCGGTGGTGCCGGAACGGTTCATATCCATACGCATACGGATTTGGTAAGTGTATTCTGAGGAGGCGGCGCCGGTGAGCGGATAGCGCGCGATTTCCCGTCCAGCGAAAGAGAAAATCACGGTGGCCGCTCCCGGTGGGATGATGTAGCCAAACTCATCGCGCACATCGCCGTAAATCGAGTAATGCGGCGCGGGCGGAAAGGCATGGACGGACCCGCAAAAGAGAAGAGCAAGCGCACTCGCTCGCACGAGTCGCGATCCCTGTTTGCCTAGGAAAGCAAGTATCGATTGGCTTCTAATTAAATTCAAAATAGTTTTGAGGTGAAGGTCACTTGGGAATTTCATGGGAGAACTGAGGTGTTCCTGCAGGTTTCATTACTAAAAACTTGAGCACGCTGCCTGAGTGAGAGGATCTTAGGCAATGTTAGACGCCTTAGCATCGTGGCCGCCGAATGCACCTGCACCAAGAGCGAGCGTGAAAGAGGTTCCAAGACCCGATCTGTTGGAGAGAGTTCATGGAGCTTTTTCATGGTGATGGATTGGTTTTCATTCAAAATTTATGGTTCGTTCAGTTTATCTAATTTTGAATGTCTGCAATGGAAAATCGACGAATCGCACGAAATCGTCGACGAATCGCATGTTCGGCCGGATTTGGTGACAGTTTGGTTTTCTTTGAAAGGTTTGAAACCTAGTTAATTTTTCTATTCGGAAATGCCTGCCCTAGAAAATCGCACGAAATCGCACGAAATCGCACGAAATCGCACGAAATCGCACGAAATCGTCGACGAATTGTAGGTTCGGCCGGTTTCGGAGCAGCTTTAATGGCTCGGGCGGGATTTTCTTCTCGTGAGTCGGGAAGCGGATCGTTTTATTGCCTCAACGAACTGAGGAATGAGCGCATTGAAACACGCCATGGAGACCGAACAATGATTAGTCAACGCTTGGGCGATCAGATGACTGAGAGTCGTGGGTCTCCTTACTTTTGGAAACTGCAGATCAGCTTCTGGGTTGCTTACACTCTTCTTCAGGGAATCGTGGGTGGTCTGCTGATAGCTGCCGAAATCATTCCGCGCGGATTTGAAGTATCGCTCCTCGAATGGATCCTCCTCAAGTCCGCCTACGGATTTCTGATCACCAGCTCTCTTCACCCGCTGTTTTTTCGGATTCATTCGAGGAGGTGGCATCCTCTGCGAGTGGGCCTATTGCTTCTCGGGATTTCCATCTCTTGCACAGCGGTTGAAATTCTCTTCACCACGCAGATTCCATTTCTGCGAGAGCGATTCAGACCTCTGGCAGCCACTCTTCCCATAGGAACCAGTGTGTTGGTGTTGGGATTCTATATGGATCTCTTCTTTTTCGCCCTTTGGATCGGGTCCTATTTCACAGCCTCGCTCTTTTTTGACTCAGTTGAGCTGAACCGCCGCCACCAGAAAAGCGAGCTTGCGCTTCTCAGATACCAAATGCAGCCCCACTTCCTTTTCAACGCCCTCACGGCAGTCATGGCCGTGAGTGATGACAAAGAGAAAGTGGAGACGCTCACCCAGTCACTGGCTGATTATCTCCGCTTCTCGCTGAACAAGAGTGATGAAGATCAAGCTCCTCTGGGAGAAGAGCTGAATGCCCTGGAGGACTATCTCCATGTGGAAAAGATCCGATTCGGTGCAAATCTGGTGTACCGGATCGATGCGAACCAACTAACGCGCTCCTTGAAAACTCCCAAGTATCTGGTACAACCGCTTCTTGAGAATGCAATCAAGTATAGCCAGCAGACCAGCCCGATGCCACTCACGATTCTGATCCAGGCACAACTCGCTGACGGAGAGCTTCACCTCACGGTGGAGAATACGGGATCGTGGGTAGAGCCGTCTTCCACAACTTCTCATGGAAAGGACAACGGCATAGGTATCGGAATCAGCAATCTCCGCCGCCGCCTCCATCTGATCTACGGCAACCGCGCTTCCCTGACTTATGATAAATCTCCGCAGCGCGTGCTCGCACGCGTGACGCTTCCTCTCGTTTCCGATGGGAATAGGCGCTCTAACTTATAGGAAACCATGAACAGGAATACCCCCACCCCGGCTTCTCCAGCGCGTTTCCGCGTCATCCTGGTGGATGACGAGCCCACGGCCAGAGTCCACCTCAAAAACCGCCTCAAATCCCACCCCGAGATCGAGATCGTGGGAGAGGCGGAAGATGTCAACTCGGCAAACGATCTGGTACAAACGCTCAAGCCCGACCTGATTTTTCTCGATATCCAGATGCCGAAAAAGAATGGCTTCGCCCTTCTTCCGAAGCTCGAGAATCTCGCCCCCCAGCCGGCGATTGTCTTTGTCACGGCCTACGACGAGTATGCCATCCGAGCGTTCGAGGCCAATGCCTTAGACTATCTCACCAAGCCGGTCAGCCCAGCGAGGCTCGCTAAGACGATCCTCCGCCTGTCCAAGCCGCCAGTTTCTGAAACAGGCGAGCCTCACCCGGCCGCCAAAGCAGGAGAACGACTTGAAGCCGAGGACCTCGTGTTACTTCGCGATAAATCTCTTTCCATGATGGTGAAAGTATTGGAGATCGCCGCCATCGAGGCTCATGGCGATTACACCCGGATTCTCCTGAATGAAGGCAAAACCCTCATGATGAAACAGACCCTCTTCTACTGGCAGGGCCAACTGCCCGCGAACCTCTTTGCAAAAGTCAGTCGCAGCCTGCTCGTGAACACTCAATCTGTAGCCAAGATGGTCAAAAAAAATCTCTCCACATGGGAGCTCCAGCTGCTGGGTGCCAAGGAGCCGATTCAACTTAGCAACCTGGAGAGCAAACGCCTCCGGGCAGCGCTGTAAAAAGCCATTTGGTTGAGAAGCAAGGGCCGGCGAAAGCAGTTGCACTTGGAGTGGGAATGATAAGGGGTCTGTGAAGTGGCCCCGCCAAACGGAGCCAGCTTTTTGTATCAATGGCCGAGATTGCCATCGAGATCGGGTTGACCCTCGAGGCGGGGTGTATTTCTCAGCCCATGCCGATTAGCGAGCGATTAGCGTGTTGTAGGTTTCGGTGTCGCCCGCTGGCGGTAGTAGCAATGGCGGGCACCGGAAATGCCGCTCATCCTCTCGCTACAGATACGCGCCAGACTACAGAAATCGGAACCTAGGCTTCCGTTTTGCCGCGGTGCCTTCGCGCTATGATCATTCATGTGTCTGTATTCTCCTTAGCATGCGAGGGTTGCGCGTGCGTCGGACCAAAAGGCCAATGACACCCGGGCTTGCAACGATCACCGCCGATGGCTCGGGAACTACGGTCCAGACCAGATTCATGTCATTGCCCGCGAGCATGGTCGAAAAAGATCCCAACGTGGACCATGCGCTGTTGTCGATCGGCTCAAAATTGGCTCTCCGTCAGGTTTGCTTGAGAGATTGAGCCCTCATCTTGAGGAACAGGTGACCTAGGTTGGTCATTCCGCATGCCCGGTGGATGAGTCTTGCGATCTGGTTGTTGAAGCTCTCGATCTTGCCCGAGGTGATGCGGTGTTTGAAAAAGGCGGTGATTGCAGGCAGGTCGCGGAGCAGTCCGCGCGCGAAGCGACGCAACGGCTCCATGCCCGATTCCTCGACCAGCCCGCACCAACGCCTGATGCGCACCGCGCCCGACCGGACACTGGTTGCCACCGCGTAGATGTGCCGGAACTCTTCCTTGAGGATGCAGGCGGTGGAGATCCTCGCATTGATGGCGGTCAGCTCGGCCAGCCGTGCGAACCCCTCGCCGTCGAGCTTCCCGGACCCGGCCATCAGCAGGAATCGCGAGCCTTTGATCACCTTCTTCCCCTCCGCGTTCGCCGCGCGCCACTCGCTGCGGCGCACCTCGTCGAGGGCAGTGTTGAGGTTGGCGATGATGTGGAAACGGTCATGGACAAGCTCCGCGCCGGGAAGGTTCTCGGCCAGGAGAGCGCTTAGTTCCGCCAGTATCATCGTGCGGCTGTTGTGGATACCTTTGTCGTCCGAGCGGAAGCCGAAGATGGAGTTGAATCGAAGGCTGCTTTTTTTCTTCTCAAAATCGAATAAATCCCCTCCCCGCCCGTCGCTTTCCCTGCATGAAAGCGATCCTGCTCCCTACCCTGTTGTTTTTCGTTCTCTCCACAGTTTCACGCGCACAGACCTGCCGGGAGGTGGTTCGTGACGCTTCGGGGCGGGTGGTTCAGACCATTGATCGCCAGAAGCAATCGGGCAGCACTGAGCGGGCGGTGATCCGCGATGCTTCCGGACGGGTCATCGGAACTGCTACGACCCAGGTAAGCGCGGGCGGCGGTGGGCAAACCACTTTTCGTGATGCGCACGGAAGAGCGACAGGATCGGCGACCACGCAGGGCAGTTCATCCGGTTCGTTCCGCACCACCTACAGGGATGCCAACGGGCGCACGACGGGTAGTGCCACCTCGAACAATTTTTCGGGGAGTGGCAGCCGCACACAGTATCGTGACGCATCAGGACGACTGACCGGCAACCAGACGACGACCAACGTCAGCCCCTCGGGATCTTTCAGCGGCACCCGGCGTGATGCATCCGGTCGCCTGGTCAGCAGCAGCTCCGGCAGTGGGAAGTGCCAGGGAGCAGCGAGAGCCCCCATGCCGACATCGGGAGTGAGGTAGCTGGCCTCCGGCCTCCCATTTCAGGAAGGCGCAGTAGCGTCCAAAACTGTGTTTTGGCCCGAACTATCAAGCCACTCGGGCACACGCCACGCCACCAACTGGGGCTGTAAATGACTGAATAAGGATGGTGCGCGATACTGGGTTCGAACCAGTGACCCCCTCCGTGTCAGGGAGGTGCTCTACCACTGAGCTAACCGCGCTTGCCTGCGTTGCCGCCGGGGGCGCGAAGCTAGGGGGGAAACCGGTCACCACGCAACCCCTTTTTCAACGGATTTTCCGAAATGCCGGAACGGCTCTGCGCACGAGATTGCGTCTTGAGTTGCGGGCGCTCCCCGCACAGCCTTTCCCCCACGATATGAAATTCCTCCCCGTCCTGCTACTTCTGATCGCTCCCCTCCATGCCGAGGCTCCTAAAATTTTCAAAGGCCTTCTGGAGAAGGATGTGCCGGTCAAGGCGAGCATAGGGATCGTAGTGCCGCCGCCGGAGATTGAAAAATACATCGCAAAGGTCGAGGCATCGGCGAGGAAGAACAAGGAGTGGTTCGCGGAATATACCAAGGCCTCGAAGCCGGGCGCGCCGATGCCCTTCCACGAGAATCTCGGTCTGACGAAAGAGGAATACGACGATTACCTCGCACTGTGGGCGAAGCGCGATTTCAAGACCGCGGCAGAGGTGGTTCTGGTGCTGCGCGAGACTTTCGGGAAAACGTGGTCGCTTACGGCCACCGGAGAGGCGGGCGTCATTTCGACCCTGCGCTATGATCCGGAAAAGGACGTCTACCGCTCGCCGAACGGTGAGATGAAACGCCTCGAGGACATCAAGGCCGATGCCACGAGCATCCTCGGCGCCTGGTCCGGGCATGAGTGGCGGCTTGAGGAGGAAACGGGGCTAGGCATGATCAAGGAGAACTTCGCGGTCGGCCGATATGACGACAAGGAGTTCGGCTTGCTGGTTTACCGGGTGCAGGAGATCTCATCGGAGGGCAGCCGTCTGCTCGACAAAAGCCTCGTGCTTCGTTTCGCGCTGGGCAAAGCAGGGCAACTGCCGACCCAACCCAAGCCACGCTGATCCATGCTGAAAAGGCGCCGGATAAAATGGCTGGGTTTCAGCGCTCTCGCCATCGCAGTCATCGGCCCTCCTCTCGCCTTCGGCATAAGCAACCTGTTGCTGATGAGCCCCAAGGGACGCTCATTCGTGGCGGCGCGCATCCAGCGGTCGATCCGGCTTGAAAACTCCGTGCAGGGCTGCACCTGGTCGCCATGGAATGGTTTCACGGTTTACGGCCTTCTCGTCCAGCAACCGGATCGGCTTAGCAAAGCCACTCCCACGCCCATTCTTGCGGCGGAATCAATACGCATCCATCCGGATTGGCAGGCTCTGCTGGACAAGCGGATCAGGATCCGCGGCATCGAAATTCGAAAACCGGAACTTACGGTCGCCATCGAGATGTTTTCGCAACTCCCGGGCACGACGGCCATGGAGCCTACCGTTGCGGCAGAACCGCCCGACCTCGTCGCGCAGGCGCAGCAGCCGGATGGCATCACTCCCGCAGCCCCAAGTGCTGTCCCCGCGCCACCCCAAAATCAAATCCCGCAGCCCGAAGCGGCGCTTGCCGCAAAACCGGAAATTCCGCCATCCCGGGCAGCTGTTGTCGTCATGGAACCCACCGTCTGGATGACCTTCACCGATGCCAAGGTGAGTGTCGTGAGCGCCATGTCAAAAGAGCCGCTTTACCGGATTTCGCGCATCAATGGCGGCCTTCCGATCGGAGGTAAGAACTCGAGATCTGAGCTTTTCCTGGACGGAATCAGTGTTTTGGGAAACCCCATTCAGGATGCCATCAGGATTCCAATCGAATGGCAATCGCCGGTCCTGGGTGTCGGGGCGTTCGATACCCGCATTCTGGGAATCGGCTGCAGGCTGGAAGCGAAGATCGGCCTCACTCCGGGATTTCCATTTCTCATTGGCGGGGTTTTGCCGAAACAGGATGGCCGGGAAATCGTGCTGTCGGAAACGACCCGGGCGAAGCTTGGTTCCATCGTCGGTCAGTCCCACTGCGAGGGATTTCTGCTCATACCCGGATCATGGCAGGGAAAATCGATGTTCCAGGCCCTCTCGATCAACGCCGAATATTTGGGCCACAAGACTTTCTTCAGCCATGGGCAAGGGCTGGTGATGTTACAGCGCGGCGTGCTGAGATGCCTCGACGCCCGGCTTGTTGGGGATGATGTCAGCCTTCTCGGAAACGGCATGGCGCTGTTTGACGGGAGATTCGCCGCCAACCTCCGGATCGTCGCCGCTCCGGAAAGTCTGGCGGTCATCTCGATGCACACCCAAACCGATTCATCACCTCCACAACTCACCCCGCTGAGCACGCCCCAGCGCGCGGCACTCGACATGCGCACATTCGGTTTTCCCGGCCGGGTATTTTACCAAGCCAACCCGGCGGCGAAACCCGTCCTGCTGCGTTGATCAATCCGGCTGGATCTCCAGCCTTGGCGGCTTGGTCATCCGGATCGTATCGTCGAAGTCACCCAGATCCAGGCTATCGAGGACATTCGTACTGCGGCTCACAAAGCCGGTGCGCCCGCCGCCACCGGCGTAACTGGGAAGCTCGGTATGGTAGGGATCCTCGCCGATCAGGACGGGAGATTTGGGAAGAATCGGCAGGGCATCCAGGGCAGGCATGCTTCCCAACGCGTAGCTGGGATCAGCGTCACCGGCCATCGCACCGGAGTGATGGGTGCAGAACGGCAGGTTTTGCGTACCCTCGCGGAAATACTCGGCGGTCTTCGTGCTCTTTGACCGAACCGTGCCGGAAGAGACATCCTCGACCATTTCCTGGCAAAACTGGGTGGCCCGCTGGCCGGAAACCGAACAGATCTCCACCTCAGCGAGGGAGTCGGGCCTATCGATGCTTCCGCCACCGAAAGCGGGTGCCGCCGCATTCATCGCCGCCGCCCAAACGGGCATGGAGAGATCGCGGCTGAACGCGCCGGGATAGATCGGCTCGCTGTTGCCTTGCAGGAAACCCGTCCACACACCGCATGTGACGCGACCATTGTATCCGAGAAACCACGTGTCCGCGAAGTCATGGGTCGTCCCGCCCTTGCCCGCGCCGGGAAACGGTTTTTCCAACAGGCTACCCGCCAGCCCACGGGCGCTGCCATCGGTCATGCCGCCGGCCATCATGCTGTGGACTTGCCAGGCGACCGCCGAGTCCAGCAGCCGCCCTGAAGGGTTTGCGGAAGGCTTCCGCCGGTAGACCACACGCCCCTCAGAGTTCTCGATCCTGTCGATATAGGAAAATTTCGCCGCGCCGCGCCGGCCACCGAGCGGAAACGTGGACATCGCCGTGACCGCCTGTTTCAACGAAGCGGGTTCCCAACCGACGCTAACCCTCGGCAGCGGCTTCGAATCCTTCATCGAGAATCCGAATGCCACCGCCGCGTCGATGATGCGCTGGATGCCGATCTCGCCGCCGAGCCTCACCGTCGCCGCGATCTTCGCGTGCGTGAACGCCCGCCTCAGGCTGATCATTCCATCGTATTTCGGCGAAGGCACCTCCATGCCCCACTCGCCGAGAATGCCTTCCTGCCCGCCTACCATGACCGCGCGGTTGTCCATCGGTTCGTCCTCAAGCATGGCCGCGGGCGAGTGCTTGTCGGCGAGCGCGGCGGAATACAGGAATGGGAAAAACGCGGTGCCCATGGGACGTTTTCCCATCTCGATGAAATCATAGGGAACCTCCGCGTAATCCCTGCCACCGACATGCGCCAGCACCTCGCCGGTGGCATGATCCACCATGAAAACGGCACCCTGCAGGTAGGCTGGATCGGCGTTCTTTCCTTGGCGGTCGTATTCGGAATACTTCTGGCGGGTGAAACCGGGATGTTTCTCGGCGCCAGACAGAGAGACGGCCAGCGCCTTTTCCGCCGCGTTCTGCACTTCCGAGGAAATGGTCGTATGAATCGTATACCCTCCGGCTGCCAGCCCATCCACACCCAGCGATCCGGCAACCCCATCCGCGATGCGCTCGTATAGGTGTGAGGTGCCGCGACGAAGCGGCTTGGGATTCACATGCAAGGGTTTGGCTCTCGTCTCCGCGAGTTCCTTCGCGGACAGCATCCCCTCCTCGTTCATACGTCCCAGCACCATGTCGCGCGCCTTGCGGCTATCCTTGAGGCTGTTGAGAGGAGAGTTTTTCGTCGGGTTCTTGATCAGTCCGACGATGGTGGCGCACTCCTGGACATTCAGATCCTTCGGTTCCTTTCCGAAATACCCCAGCGAGGCGGAACGCAGCCCGTAGAAGCCGCTGCCGAAGTATATCCGGTTGAGGTAGTATTCGAGAATCTCCCGTTTCGAATACCGCTCCTCGATGCGCATCGCGAGAAACGCCTCGACCATTTTCCGCTGCACCCCGCCCTCGCCGCGCGCCGCCGCATCCTGCTTGAGCGGATAGGCGTTCCGCGCGAGCTGCATGGTGATCGTGCTCGCACCCTGCGTGGTTTCACCCGCCTGGTAGTTCAGCTTGAGGGCGCGGACGATGCCGATGTAGTCCACACCCGAATGCGACTTGAAGCGCGAGTCCTCACCCGCACACAGCGTATCGATGAAAAGCCCGGGCACATCCCCGATCGGCATGATGCTGCGGTTCTGGACAAAAATCCGCCCGATCTCCTTCCCGTTTCGGTCGAGGATGAGGCTCGGCACCTCCAGCTTGTTGATCTGTCCGAGATCATAGGTTACCGCCCGCTCGCGGTATTCGCGGGTGTATTGCTCCACAAACAGAAAGCCCCCCCCCCCCGCGATCAGGGCGAGCAGCAAGCCCACCAGCCAAAAGGTTTTGCGCTTGTAGAAGCGGCGTTTGCCGATCTTCTTCCGGGTGTTATTGCTTAGTTGCGCCATGCCTGATGCCCTTCCGAAGCCACCTACCGGCGACCTCCCGTCCCCGCAGGATTACCCGAATCCCGCAGCCACGGCAACCCCTTCCTTACGGGAAAGGATCATCGCCGCGATTGCGAGGCGCGGCAGCATCCCGTTTCCGGAATACCTGGAAATCGCGCTCTACGATCCCGAACTCGGCTACTACGCACGTGCCGGCACCCAGGTAGGGCGCGATGGCGATTTCTACACCAGCGTCAGCGTCGGGCCGCTCTTCGGAAAGCTGCTGGCACGGCGTTTCCTCGGATGGTGGGAAACGAACGGAAGACCCGGACCTTGGCGCATCCTGGAGATCGGCGGGCACGACGGCACGCTCGCGGCGGACATACTTTCGGAAATCCGCCTGATTTCCCCGCCTGCGTGGCAGGCTCTGGAATACGCCATCGCGGAACCATTGCCGCGGCTGCGCGGCCTCCAGAAGACATGCCTGGAACACCTGGCGTCCCGGCTCCGCATCGCCGAAGGTTTCGGCGGGATCGCTTCGCACCCGCTTCCAGGGGTCGCGTTCGGCAACGAGATCCTCGACGCCCTGCCCTTCCACCTCATCGAGATGAAAGGCGGCGCATGGCAGGAGCTTCATGTCACGGCCGGAGAAAACGGGACGCTGGCACTAACCCCCAGGGAAACGTCCATCGAACTGGGGACCGCTTTTCCCGAGGGCTACCGCACGGAAGTCCGGACAGGTTTCCCGGACTGCCTTGCGGATGTCACCGCCTGCCTGACAAACGGACTCCTGCTGTTCGCGGACTACGGTTTCGCCTCTCCGGAATACTACGATATTTACCGTAGTTCAGGAACGCTGCGCACCTTCTCATCCCACAAGGCGGGCGAGGATCCCTTCGCAGCTCCCGGAGAAACGGATATCACCGCCCACGTCGATTTCACGGATCTGGCCAAGGCCGCCGGCGCAGTCGGCTATTCCCCCACCGTATTCAACAGCCAGGGCAGCCATCTCACGCACCTCGCGAAACCCATGATCCTCGCCGGCGGCATGGACGACCCGAAAACCATCGCCCAGTTCCGCACCCTCACGCATCCCGCGCATCTCGGCGCAAAGTTTCACATCATCGAACTGGAGAGTTCGGCCGAAACTCCGCCGGATGTGGCGCATCGGCTGGCGCTCTGATCAATCGAAGAAACGGATCTTGCCGGGCACGGGAAGCCTTCCGGCAGCCATCGCCTCGTGCTGCTCGTCGGTGCAGGCGGAGTCGATCGGCGCGTCTGGCTGGATTTCGTTGTCCTGAACCACTCCGTTCGCGAGCATCCATTTCTCGACCTCCTCGCCGCTAACATCCGCGAGCATATTGCCGTCGATCTCTACACACGGGGAGAGCGGCTGCCCGCTGCGTTGTTCCATTTCCCAACGGAACGCGGGGTTCTTGATGATATCCTTCTCCTCATAGGGCAAATCGTATTTTCTCATGATGGCGCGTACCCCTTCGCTCCATCCGCAGAAGGTTTTCAAATAGGCGGTGATTTTAGGCTGCGTGATATTCATGTGGTGCGGATCGTAGTGAATGTGCGGCGCATTGCAACCCGCTTCGTCATCGGATATCGCCCATACCGCCATGTTTACCTGATGCTTAGAGATCCGATCAATCACCGGCACCTTCAGCGAATCCCTTCACCCGGAAATACCATTTGGGAACCTGAGAGCAAACCCACTGCCTGCCGGGTGGCTGATCACTCACCCGGATCTCATCGGTGTTTTTTTGTTTTTGTAAAGGGATCACCGGAGGCTCAGACTCCGTGACATGCCCGGATTCGCCCAACAGAAAGCCGTGATGAACCTCTCACTGGTCGTGGCGGTGGTTCTACTGGGCGCAAAAACCTACGCTTCCGTGGTCACGGGTTCCTCGGCCATCTACTCGGACGCCGCCGAATCCGTCGTGCATGTCTTCGCGGTGGCCTTCGCGTCTTGGGCGCTGCGGCTTTCTCACAAGCCCGCCGACGACACCCATCACTTCGGGCACGACAAGATCTCGTTCATCTCCTCAGGCTTCGAGGGGGCGATGATTTCCGCCGCCGCTGCGCTGATCCTCTACCAAGCCGGCATGCAGTTCGTCCATGGCGTGGATCTTAGAAATCTCGGGATCGGCCTCTGGATCACCGCAGGAGCCGCCTTCACCAATCTTGGCCTCGGACTTTCCCTCATCAAGGTCGGAAAAAAATCCGGCTCCAGCCTGCTGCGCGCAAACGGGCTCCATGTCCTCACCGATGTGTGGTCAAGCCTCGCCGTGATCGTGGCTCTCATACTGATATCGATCACAGGTTGGCGGATGTGGGATCCGATCTTCGCCGTGATCGCCGCGCTCAACATCCTCCGCGTCGGCCTCGGACTCATCCGCGAAAGCCTCCGCGGGCTGCTCGACGAGGCCGATCCCGTGATCGAAAAGCAGGCCCGCGATATCCTGGATGCGGAGACAGCGGCCAGAAGCCTCACGTACCACAATTTCCGGCACCGGCACTCGGGGCGTGCGCACTGGATTGAATTCCATCTCGTTTTCCCGGATGAAACGAGCGTCGGCGAAGCGCATGAGCGCGCCACTGAGATCGAAGCCGCTGTGGCGGCAGTCATCGCACCGGAAGGGCGGGTCATCACCCATCTGGAACCCCGCTCCGAGGAACAGCGGATCGAGCCCTGGGAAACCGCCTAGGGGAACATGATCCGGTAAGCCCACACTAGCATCAGCGCCGTGGCCGTGATAAGCAGAACCATCAGAAGAAAGCTATGGCGCTGCGTGCGCAGGACGTTCTCGATCTGTCCCCGGCTTAGGCTTTGCTCGAAGCGGTTGATCTCGTGCCGATCCTTGATCTCCGCCAAGGGAGGCATGGTGGTTTCGCGTTCCCGTTTTTCACGCTCCAGCTTGGCGGGAAGCTTGATGATCTCCTGATGCTCCTCATCGAGCCTGCGCGCGGTCTCCCGCAGGGCCGTGAGCTCCCTGTCCTCCTCGAACAGGTCTCCCTGACCCGGAATCATCTGCTTGCGTTTCGCCATGTCCTCACTTGATTAGGTAAACGATCAGCGCCGCACCGCCGAGCACGACGATCGGCAGGTTGAAGGCCAGCCCGTTCATCAACTGGGTGGTGAACTCGGAGTTTCCGTTGCGGGATTTCGCACGCTTGCGGCCGCCTTTCGACGACCGACCGAAAATCGCGCCGGCGCGGCTGCCTTCGAAATACGCGGACGCCTGGTCGTATTCGTCCGCCGCGAGATCCGTGACCATCGCCGCCTTGTCGAGCTTCTCGTGGAGGTCGTCGCGGGTCCATTTCCCCGGATCATGTTTCTGGATCTTGTCGAGGTGCTCCGCGAAGCAGCCGCGGCATTGCTCGAGATGCCCCATCTCCTCGCTCATTTCGGAAAGCTCCCTGTCGATCAGCGTGATGGCGGATGAGAGTTTTTCCGTGAGCTCCACCTGTTGGGAAAGGAATTCGCGCTTGCGGACGGTAAGCTCCTCGAGCTCGCGCTTTTTGCGTTCCAGTTCCTCCCGCTCTTGCTGGATACGCTCCAGCTCGAGCTGGGCGCTGCGGATCTTGTCGTCGTAATCGTCCTGGCGACCTCCGCGCTGCGGCATATCCATTTGGCTGGAGCGCACGTTGATCGGATGGGTGTATTCGTTGGGTGCGGGCATGGTTTTAGAATATTATTCACATACCCTAACCATTTTCCCCTCCCATACCAGTGAAATCTTTAGGAAACACGAAGTTTCGTGATCGACCAGATTCGGACATTCCTCCTTGAAAGCGGCACCTTCCGGCTTTCATATGAAGACGACATGCGGAAATTTTCCATACCCATCCTCTCCCTGATAGCCGGCGCATCGGTGGCAGCCGAAATTCCGAAGGTTCTCGAAATCGGCGCAGGCCTTCCGCCTTTCTCGCTGCCGGGCATCGATGGCAAGACGCACACCGAAAAGGATTACGCCGATGCGAAAGTCCTCTGTGTCATCTTCACCTGCAACCATTGCCCCGACTCCGTGGCTGCCGCCGCGCGCACCGAGGAGATCCACCAGGAATACAAGGGCAAGGGCGTCGCTGTCATCGCAGTGAACTCCAATAACCCAGCCAGCCTCCGCCCCGACGAGCTAGGCTACTCGCCCTACAACGATTCCTTCGAGGAAATGAAACCTTTCGCGGAAAGCTACGGATGGACTTTCCCCTATCTCTACGACGGGGAGAAACAGGACTTCGCGACGGCATGCGGCGCGCAATCGACACCGCACGTCTTTGTTTTCGATGCAGACCGCAAGCTCCGCTACACCGGTCGCATGGACGACGCCGGACGCAAGAAAGGCCCGGTGGAGAAATCCTACATCCGAGATGCGTTCGACTCCATTCTCGCGGGCAAGGAAGTCGCCGAGCCGGTCACGCGTTCCTTCGGTTGCTCGACCAAATGGCTCTTCAAGGGCGACAGCGTTACCCAAGAGCAAAAGGAATGGGAGGAGAAGCCGGTCACCCTGGACGATCTCGACGAGGCTCTCGCAAAAAAACTCCGTGAGAACAAGTCCGGCAACGTACGGGTTATCAATTTCTGGTCCACCACCTGCGGCCCTTGCGTCGCGGAGTTCCCCGATCTCGTGGAAACCTACCGCCGCTTCCAGAACCGGAACGTCGATTTCATCTCGATCTCCCTCGATCCTGCGGACGACAAAGCGAAGGTGAAAAAATTCCTGGAGTCCCGCCACGCCGCCTTATCGAAACGCACCCAGCCCTCCATGGAACAGGAAGGCCGCACGTCCAACAATTACATCTGGACCGGCGAAAACGCCGACAAGCTCGCCGAGGCGATCCATCCCGATTGGACGGGCGCGCTGCCCCTGACCGTGATCATTTCCCCGGAAGGGAAAACCCTCTGGAGCAGCAACAGCGAGCTCGATGTGGTCGAACTGCGCGCTGAAATTCTCAAAGGACTTGAATAAGGTCATTTCCTGCAAACATCCCAGCGATGGATTTGCTCGCCTTCCACCGCTCTTGGTTTAGTAACGCGCAAGCAAATCCGATGGATACGCCGCCCCACCCCATTGCCATGAAAAAGTGCCCCTACTGCGCCGAAGAGATCCAGGACGAGGCCGTGAAATGCAAACACTGCGGGGAATTCCTCGATGAGTCGAAGCGTCCGCTTCACCACACCCCTCCCCCGCTTCCCCGCACCAATCCGCTGCCTTGGTATTTCAGGACAGCCTTTATCGTGATCATACTGCTCAGTCTGCCGCCGCTCGCCCTGCCGTCCATCATCTGGCATCCGAAGCTATCGGTAGCTGCGAAAATCGCGATCAGCGCGGCGATCCTGCTCATTAGCTGGGCGGTGTGGGTCTTCACCGTGAAAGCGATCAAGATGATGAACGAACTGATGGACACGATGCAAGGCATGCACATGTGATCCTCTTCACCTGACTTCCCCCCTCCATGAAGTTCCTTTTCCTCTGCCTTCTCCAAGCCTCCCCTCTCGCCGCGCAGAACTACGTCGCCGTCAGCGACAACCCACCGCCGGTCACCCGCGAGTTCCGCGCCGCATGGGTGGCGTCAGTTCACAACATCGACTGGCCCTCCGCCATGGGACTAAGCGCCGCCGCCCAGCAGGCCGAAGCGCGTGCGATCCTCGACAAGCTCGCCGGCCTCAATATGAACGCCGTCATCCTCCAGGTGCGGCCGCATGCCGACGCGCTCTATTCCTCATCCATCGAGCCGTGGTCACCGTGGCTCACGGGCACCATGGGGAAATCCCCCGGTTACGACCCCCTTGCCTACTGGATCCAGCAAGGCCACGCCCGCGGGATCGAGGTGCACGCGTGGTTCAACCCTTTCCGCGTCCTTTCCAATACCGATCACGCCACTTCCGCTCACCACATCAGCCGCACCAAACCCCATCTCATCAAACGCTACGGCACCATGCTCTGGTGCGATCCCTCACAGCCCGAAACACGCACCCAAGCCCTCTCTGCCATACTTGATGTCGTCCGCCGCTACGATGTCGACGGCATCCACCTCGACGATTACTTCTACCCCTACCCCTCCGGAAACCTGCGTTTCAACGACGGCAAAACGCCCGCCCAGCGCCGTGCCGTCGTCGATGACTTCGTGAGCCGGCTCTACTCCTCCGTAAAAAAACAGAAGCCTTGGGTGCGCGTCGGCATCAGCCCGTTCGGTATCTGGCGGCCCGGTGTCCCGGACGGAATCGAAGCCGGAGTGGACGCCTACGAACACCTCGCCGCCGACGCCCGCAAGTGGCTCAAGAACGGCTGGGTGGACTATTTGGCTCCGCAGCTCTATTGGCGCATTTCACCCCAAAAACAAAGCTACACCGTCCTCCTCGAATGGTGGCGCGCGCAGGGGACACGCCCCGTTTGGCCCGGCATAGCCACCACCCGCATCCAGTCCTCGGAAGACCCGGGTCGCCCGGCCTCGGAAATCATAAGCCAAATCGACCTTTCCCGGAGGGTGGGTCGGCAAAACTACGTCGGCCATCTTCACTGGAGCGCGAAAGGACTGATGAAAAACCAAGGCGGCATCTGCACCGCGCTCCGGGAAGTTTACACCCAGCCCGTCGCCGTGCCACCCATGCCGTGGCTCAGCAAGGCCGCCCCCGCGCAGACCGATGCCAGCGCCTCCGCCTCCGGCGAAAAGGCCACCGTCCGCTGGTCTCCGCCGCAGGGCGTTTCAAAGGTCGCCGTCCAGGCCCGGCAATCCGGTGTATGGAATACCATTGCCATCGTGCCCGCATCTGCCGGCTCCATATCCGCCACACGCGCCGAAGCCTTCGCCGTCACCTCATTCGACCGTTACGGCAACTCCTCCACCCCGAGAATCCTCGGACTACCTTGACCCTCTAATTAAACATCCGAAAATTATGAAATACCTGTTGCTGCTCCTGTTCACCCTTCCCGTCCTTGCGGAGGAAATCAACACCCTCACCCCGCAGGAAAAAGCCGAAGGTTGGCAACTCCTGTTCAACGGCAAGGATCTTGCGAACTTCCGTCAGTTCGGCTCCGACGCGAATCCCGGCCCGGGCTGGAAAATCGAAGATGGCATCCTCAGGAAGGTCGCTAAAATCCCCGGCGGCCAAATCATCACGAAAGAAAAATACGGGGACTTCACGCTCAGTTGGGAATGGAAAATTTTCCCCAAGGGCAACAACGGCATCAAATACCTTGTTATCGAGGATCGCGCGAATGCCCCCGGCCCCGAATACCAGATGCTCGACGACTCTGGCCACCCCGACGGCAAGATCGGCCCCCGCCGGCAAACCGCCTGCCTTTACGACATCCTCCCTCCCGCCGATAACAAGCCGCTGAATCCCGTCGGCGAATGGAACCATTCCAAGATCGTGGTGAAGGGAAAAAGCGTGGAGCATTGGCTCAATGGCACCCGTGTGCTGGCCTACGAACTCGAAAGCGGAGAACTGAAGGCTGCCATCGCTAAAAGCAAATTCGCCAAGGCGAAGGACTTCGAAAAAAAGGTCGATGGCCACATCATGCTTACGGATCACATCGACGAATGCTCCTTCAGGAACGTGAAAATTCTCCCCGGACCCGCTAATCGGTGATTTTTCTGAAAAAATACGCCAGAGCCGCTGGTCGGATTCGAACCGACGACCTGCTCATTACGAAACGAATATTTTATCGTAACTCATTGATCATCAATGGCTATTTTCCGAGCATTTTGCCCATTACACGCATTCCAATCAGTTTTTAGGTGAATGAGGTGAGTAAAAAATCACGACCTGCTCACTATAAATGAGCATTCCTAGGGCATTTTTAGAATATTGTTGAAACGTCCTTATCGGATGGGTAAACAGTATTCCCATGAACGAGGACGACCTCAACAAAGCACTCCATCTGCTCGGTGAATTTCTCGCCGACGGATCCTCCGCACCCGTCTGGCTGGTGGTGGGTGGCGGCAGCGCGTTGTTGGCGCAACGCCTCAGCAACCGCCCCACCAAGGACGTCGATGTCATGGCACTACGCGAGTGGGAAGGCAATGTCATCAGCGCCTATCCGCTGCCAGAGCCGATGAAGCAAGCCGCCGCCAAGGTCGCCACGGAACTGCGCCTCAATACGGATTGGCTCAACGGAGCCGCCTCCCTGCACGGCTTCGACCTCTCTCTCCTTCCCACCAGCTTCTGGCAGGACCTCGACACACGCGAGTACGGCCAAATCCTCAAGGTCAGCTTCATCGGCCGCCCCGATCTCATCCTGCTCAAACTCAGCGCTGCTCTCGACCGCGACCAGCGCCGCGACATAGAGGACCTCTTGAATCTCAAACCCACCGCCACAGAAACCGAGGAATCCCTCCGTTGGATCCTCCAACACCTTCTCGGCACCACCACCCATCCCAAACTTCACCCCCTGCTCCAGGAACTAGGACATGACGACCTCATTCCAGCATTCTCTTAGCCAGCTCAACCAGCGAATGGTCGATCAGCTCTGGCACCAATGGTCCTCCATCGGTGTGGCCGGATACGCACGCCCTGATGACAAGCGCATCATCGACCCCGAGGCCCTCATCCTGGCCACCACCCGCTATGGCCGCTACGACTCCCGCCTGATGGACGAGTCCATCGACTGGTTGATGAAATTCGGCAACCGTATCAGCGTGCAACGCCTGCAGGGACTCCACAAAAACTGGCCGGGCGTTGCCGACACCCGCGTGCTCGCCGCCATCGCCGAGGTGCTCGCAGGCAACGTGGCACATCGCAAGTGGCGCGTCCTCATGGAAGAAGCGAATCCAACATCCAAACCGGAAGCCTTCTTCACGAGCATCGACGGCAAGCCCGCCACAAAACCCAAAAAAACAGATCCCGTCTTTGCGAAGCATGGGCTGCTGCGCGGGCCGCTCGAACTCCGCGGGATGAGCCAAACTCCCGATTCCGAAAGCCCCCAGAACCTGACCTTCACCTTGCGCGCCCTCCTGGGCGTGAACGCTCGTGCGGAAATCATGGGCTGGCTGTTGACCCATGAATCCGGTCACCCCGCCGCCATCGCACGCTCCACCGGATACTTCTCCAAATCCATCCAGCAAATCCTCAACGAGATGACGGAGTCCGGTCAGGTGTCCTCGATACGCATCGGCAGGGAGAAGCACTTCTCGGTCCCCCACCGCCAACGGTGGCAGACACTGCTCTGCCCGGCCACCGACGAAAACGAATACCCCGAGTGGATCGAGTGGATGCCCCTCTTCTCCGTCGTCACCCGCTTCGCCGAAACCATCGGCAAGCCCGGCTTCGATGAAACCTCCGAACACTTCCAAGCCGCAAAACTTCGCGACACCCTTAACGAGTGCGCCGCCGCACTGGCACAGTCGGGGCGCGTCCACACCTTGGAAGCCAAACCCGGCTTGCGGGGCAAATCCTTGGTCAGCGCCCTCATGACCGACCTCGAAAAGCTGTTGGATTGAGCACAAAAACGCAGTTCATTTTTGACTCGAAGCGACTCAAAACAGGAATCGCGGAATCCCTTTAAAACAAAGGAAAAGTGGAGCCGCTGGTCGGATTCGAACCGACGACCTGCTCATTACGAATGAGCTGCTCTACCCCTGAGCTACAGCGGCATGTGACATGCACGTCGTGTTTTCACGACACCGGACTCCATGTTCCATATGAATTCCGTTCGGGTGCGGGAGCGTTATCAGGAGTTGGAAGGTATGCAATTTGAATTTTTTGGTAATGTTCGGGATCAGACCGGAAGGGCATGATGGTCGCCCTTGATCGACTCATCGGCCATGCTCAGTTGATCGAAGGAGCGGAATCCCCTTCACCTGACTACTAGGGAGGTCGCTCACCCCAAGGGCTTGCGTCCTCCGCTATTTTTCACCGCTGAAAATGGGTTCCCTTACACAAACCTTCCGAATCCAGCCGATCCAAAACCTCCAGTTTCCACAACCCCTGCAATTTCCCCCGCCGCGTATTCGTAGTTGGTTATTCCCGATTTTCAGACGACATTCCGCCGCCTCATGAAGCTTTTCGTCCGCGCCCTGATCCCCGCCGTGATCCTCATTGCGGGTCTTGTCGCGTGGAAATGGCTGGGAACACCGATCGAACCGCCGAAGCCCCGGCAAAGCCCGCCGCAGCGGCTCAAGACCGAAAAAACAGTCCTCAACCCAACCTCCTACGGCATCGTCAT
This sequence comes from Verrucomicrobiaceae bacterium, assembly GCA_027485615.1. Lineage (GTDB taxonomy): Bacteria > Verrucomicrobiota > Verrucomicrobiia > Verrucomicrobiales > Akkermansiaceae > Luteolibacter. Next base: position 15,402 of record JAIXQS010000118.1, on the reverse strand, counting down.
CGACTCACAGGGAGCCGTCCGTGCCCAGCAGGAGACGACCATCACCCCGCTCGTCTCGGGCACGGTCATGGCCATCCAGCCGACCTTCGAGGATGGCGCGTTTTTCAAAAAGGGTGATGTCCTCCTCGAACTCGATCCCGCCGACCTCAAGACCGCCGTCTTCGCCTCCGAATCGCGGCTCGCCCGCGCCGAGGCCGCGCTGACCCAGGAGCAGGCGCGCGCGAAGCAGGCGCGGCTCAATTGGCAAGACATCGGCTATGTGGAGGAACCATCCCCTCTCGTGCTTCGGGTTCCGCAGCTGCGCGAAGCGGAGGCAAACGTCAGCGCCGCGCAGGCCGATCTTGAGCAATCCCAGCGCAACCTCGACCGTGCCAAAGTCCGCGCCCCCTTCGATGGCCGCGTGAAAGCCCGCATGGTCGGCGTCGGCCAGGCGGTCGGCGCACAAACCCCTCTCGGCGAGATTTTCGGCAGCGCCACCGCCGAGATCCGCCTACCGTTATCCCCATCCCAGCTCCCCTTCGTGAAACTTCCCGAGGAGGAAGGCGACGCCCCCGTGGATGTCGTGCTCACCGACGCCCTCGCCGATCCCGCCCAGCCCGCCAGCCACCAGTGGAAAGCCCGCATCGTCCGCACGGAAGGCACCCTCGACCCCACCTCCCGCGAGCTTTTCGCCATCGCCCGCATCGAGGATCCCTTCAGCCTCGGCTCCGACCTGCCCCAGCTCCGCATCGGCCAGCCCCTCCGCGCCAAGATCGAGGGCATCACTCTCGATGACGTCTTCGTCATTCCCCGCACCGCCATGCGCGACATCAACCGCATCTTCCTCATCGAGAAGGACGATCCGAAAATCTCCAAAACCGACATCACCCCCGTCTGGTCGAACGCCGAGGTCGTCATCGTGAAAAACGGCCTCACCCCCGGCGACTGGCTCGCCACCTCCCGACTGCCTTACGCCCCGGACAAAGCCCCTGTCCAAATCATCGATCCACCGCCAGCCGAAGAAGCCGTCGGCCCGGCAGGCGTGCCTGAACCCGCGGATTCGTAACGGTTAGCTGCCTTCCCGTCCTTTCCAATAACCCGGTTTCCGCATTTGGTGGATCACCGCTACGACCTCAACGACACCTTCGGGAAGCAGATGGTAAATGATCGCATAAGGAAAGCGTTCAAGATTTTTGCGGCGGTAACCATCCCCAACCTGCTTCCAAAACTCCGGCCATTCGATGATTTCACGCTCCGCTTTTTGAAACTGGCGGTAGAAATCAGCAGCGAGGCCATCCTGACAAGAATGGTAATAGGTGACTGCTTCGAGGACTTCGAACCGCGCCTCGGGAAGATAGACCAGACGAATCACGCCAGTATTTTTTCGATGTCGCGATGCAGATCGTCTTGGCTGATTTGGCTGGTCTCCCCGGACTCACGACGGGCAACACGTTTGCCAATTTCCTCCTTCCATTCCTGCGAAAGCTCTTCCTCCTCATCAAGGCTTTCGATGAGCTTCAAGGCAAGGTAGGAACGATCATTTCTGGGAAGTTCCAGAACTTCATTCATAATCTTGGCAATCGTTACCATGCCGACAGGCTAAACGCTTTTCGGACAGTTGTCTTGTCGCTTTTTCGGCTTTCGCTTCGGCACTTTCTCGAGCCAATCGACAAGCCTCACCCCCGGCGAAGCTCGCCACCTCCCGCCTCCCCGACGCCCCCGACAAAGCCCCCGTCGAAATCATTGATCCACCGCCCGCCGAAGAAGCCGTCGGCCCGGCAGGTGAGACGGTGCCGGGTGATTCGTGATCTCGCGAATGTCGACTACTTGTTTTGGATTAGCCTCATGTGGAACTTGCAGTAGCCCTTTTCGCGGCTGATCCAGAAAATCCAATCTTCGTAGCGGTAAGCGGAGAGTCCGTTTTTGTCGTCAGAGGCACTTCTCAATAGATGGCTCACAAACGCATCGTGCTCCTGGGGATCAAAACGGAAATCGCCGTTTGAGATATTGAGATTGAGATCGTTGGACATCTCAATGGCTTTAACGGACGCCGGAACAATGCCGGGAAGCCAGCCCCTTTCGAAAACAGCGTCCGCCTCTGCCTCCGCCCTTGTTGCGTATGACGAGGAAACCGATTCGTCGAAGGTGGTGAGAAACAGAATCACACCTGCGCATATCGAAACGAAAAGCAGAAGAAGAAATATCCGCTACATTCTAACTTAGTGATCCATCTATGCCTCCATAGGTAGGGCAAGTTGAAACCGTTTGCAATTCCATCGGAACACTTGATTCGCGCCGCCCCTCTCCCCCACGATTGCATCTTCCCCGCCTTTCCCCCAACTTCGCAGTGTGCTGTTGCCCATCCATGAAATCGCCGGGGAGATCCGTGACGCCGCCTCGGCGGCGGTGCGGTCGCGCGTGTTGCTGACCGCGCCGACCGGCTCCGGGAAATCGACGGAAGTCCCGGGGATGCTGGCGGATCTTCCGGAGATCGCGGGGCGCGTGGTGGTGATCGAGCCGAGGCGTATGGCAGCGCGATTGCTCGCGGGATTTGTGGCGAAGAACCGGCGCACGGCGCTCGGGCAGGAGGTCGGCTACGCGGTGCGTTTCGATTCCAAGCAATCCGCGCAGACGAAAATCCTCTACGTCACCGATGGCGTCTTCCAGCGCATGTTGCACGATGATCCCGGGCTCGCCGGGGTTTCGGCGGTGATTTTCGATGAGTTCCACGAGCGCCGCCTCGCGGTGGACATCGCGCTGGCGCGTTGCCTGGACTTGCAGGAGGGGAAACGGCCCGACCTGCGCGTGATCGTGATGTCGGCCACGTTGGAGACTGGCCCTCTCGCGGGATACATGGCTCCCGTCACGCAGCTCGGCGCCGGAGGACGGACGTTTCCCGTGGAAATTCTGCACCGCCCACACAAAATCGCAACGAACCACCGCCAGGCTGGCCCGCAACGCGAAACACCCATCTGGGAACAAGCCGCCGCGCTCACTCGTGAGGCGCTAACGATGCCGGATTGCGGCAACATCCTCGTCTTCCTCCCAGGCACCCACGAGATCCGCCGCACCATCGAGTTGCTGGAAAACTCCGCCGCCTGCCGTGGCCACGACATTTTCCCACTCTACTCCGCACTCCCCCCCGCCGATCAGGAACGCGCGATCAGCCCTTCGGAAAAGCCCCGGATCATCGTCTCCACCAACGTCGCGGAAACCTCTCTCACCATCCCCGGCATCCGCACCGTCATCGATACCGGCCTCGCCCGCGCGTCCGCCTTCGATCCCCGCCGCGGCATCAACACCCTGCTCATCCGGAAAATTTCCCGCGCCGCCGCCGATCAGCGGGCGGGTCGCGCCGGACGCACCGCACCGGGCCGTTGCCTGCGGCTGTGGAGCCAAGCGGATCATGCCCGCCGTGAGGAATTCGAGACGCCGGAGGTGCACCGCATCGATCTCTCCGAGGCCATCCTCCTGCTCAAGGCGGCGGGTGTATCCGATCCGCGCCATTTCCGCTGGCTCGACGCGCCCACCGATGCCGCCTTGGGAAAAGCCGAGCACCTGCTCCGCGACCTCCACGCGCTCGATGCCGCCGGCAATCTAACAGACACAGGCCGGGAAATGGCCGCGCTACCGCTGGAGCCGCGTTTCTCCCGCCTGCTCATCGCCGGCGTTCACAACGGCTGCTTACCGGAAACCGCGTTCATCGCCGCCGTCGTCCAAGGCGAAGGCATTTTCCCGAAAGGCAACGCCGGAAACTCCCGCAAGGATTTCATTTTCCCCGACGACCCCTCGGACTTTGCTGGCGAATACCGCGCCTTCGGATCCGCCGAGGCCATGGGCTTCGATCCCCGCCGCACCGCCGCCCTCGGCATCCACGCACGGGGCGCGCGCGACACCGCGCAGATCCTCACCCGCCTGCTGAAACTGTTCCCCCGCGAGGGAGGTCGGAAAATCGACTTCCATAGCCACCGCGAGGCAGTCGCGAAATCCATCCTTGCCGCCTTCTCCGACCAGCTCGCCATCCGCCTCAGCCAAGGCAACCTCGCCTGCCGCCTCGTCGGCAACCGCCGGGGCAAGCTCGACGACCAATCGTGCGTGCGAAAAGCCGACTCCTTCGTCGCCTGCGAGATCACCGAGGTCGAGGCACGCGAGACCGTCACCCACCTCCGCCTCGCCACCGCCATCGAGCTGCCGTGGATCGCGCAGGTGTTCCCCGACGAGATCGAGTCCACCGACGGCGCGAGCTACGATGAATCCCGTAGAAGGGTGGTGCGGCTGCAACAACGGAAATTTCGCGACCTGGTTCTCGACTCAAAAGAGACGGATCAGAACGTCCCTCTCGACGCTGCGGCGGAGATGCTCGCCAAGCGCGTCCTTTCGGGCGAGCTCGTTCTGAAAAACTGGGACGCGCAGGTCGAGCAATTCACCCACCGTCTGTCGTGCATTTCGAAATGGATGCCGGAGCTGGGCTTGCCGACATGGACGGAGGAAGACCGCATCGCCGCCGTTTCCCAGATCTGCCACGGGGCGGTGAGCTACAAGGAAATCAAGGAAGCCGCCGTGTGGCCCGTCCTGAACGATTGGCTATCCTCCCACCAGCGCCACCTGTTAGATACCCATTGCCCGGAACGCATCCGCCTCGCCTCCGGCCATACACCGAAGGTCACCTACGATCCGGAACACGACCCGTTTTTCTCCGCGAAGCTCGTCCAGCTAGTCGGCACGAACACGACGCCGACCATCGCGGGCGGAAGGGTGCCGCTGCTCGTCCACATCCTCGCGCCCAACCAACGCCCCTGGCAAATGACCAAGGACATCCCGAATTTCTGGGCGAACGGCTACCCACAGATGAAAAAGGAACTCGCCGGAAGATACCCGAGGCATCCTTGGCCTTAAATCATCAACATGAACTGGAAAAAAATACTCATCGGAAAGTGGAGCTGGAAACGCCCGTTCATCTCAATCGCTTCCGTCTATCTCCTTCTCGGCATCATCGCCGTGTTTTTCGCGGATCGGGTGATTTTCATACCACCTCCTGCCTCGTATGCAGCCGATTATCCGGGTTTGCGGTATTTGAAATCCACCGAGGGCGAATCCATCGCCTACATCCACATGACCGCAGCGGCGGGAAAACCGACACTACTCTATTCCCACGGCAACGCGGAGGATCTGGCGGATTCACAGCCTCTCTATGATGAGTTCCATGCGGGCGGGCTGGGCGTATTCGCATACGATTATCCCGGTTACGGCCTTTCCACAGGCACGCCCAGCGAGGAGTCAACGCAGCGGGCGATCATGGCTGCCTGGAAACACCTCACCGCATCCGGGATTCCGCCGGCCTCCATCATCATCACCGGCCGTTCCGTCGGCGGCGGGCCGTCCGTCTGGCTGGCCTCACAGAACGAACCGGCGGGGCTCATCCTCATCTCGCCGTTCAAATCCGCGTTCACCACCGCCTTCGATCTCCCCTTCCCGCTCTTTCCCTGCGACCGCTTCCCGAACCTGGAACGCATCCGCTCCTTTGATCGACCCTTGCTCGTGATCCACGGCGAGGACGACGAAGTGATCCCCTTCAGCCACGGGCGTGAACTGGTGGATGCCTGCGCTTCGGCGGACAAGAATTTGCATCCGATACCCGTGGCACGGCACAACGACCTTTTCCAAATCGGGGCTGAACAAATCTTTCCGCTTGTGCGTGGTTTCGCTGAGCGCGCCGCAAGGTAAGAAATCCCGAGATCTTACTGATAAAAAAACATTGCCGGAAGCAGCCCTTGCCGCGGGCGCGCCGGTGGAAATCCGCTGAACATCAAGCAGGGCGGAGGATCGGCCATCCTCATTTATTCCCACTCGATGCTCGCGGGCGGCTTCGTGGAGACGTCGTAGAGCACGCGGTTGATGCCTTTCACCTCGTTGAGAATGCGGTGGCTGGTCTCGCGGAGGATGGCGTAGGGAAGCTCCACCCAGTCGGCGGTCATCGCATCTTCGGAAATGACCGCACGCAGGTTCGTCGCCCACTCGTAGCTGCGCTCATCGCCTTTCACGCCGACGGTTTTCACCGGGATGAGACCGGCGTAAGCCTGCCAGACCTTGTCATACCAGCCGTGTTCCTTGAGCTTGCCGATGAAGATCGCGTCGCACTCGCGGATGATATCGAGCCGCTCCTTGTCCACCACACCCGGGCAGCGCACGGACAGGCCGGGGCCGGGAAACGGGTGGCGCAGTAAGATATCCTCCTCGATGCCCAGCGAGCGACCGAGTGCGCGCACCTCGTCCTTGAAAAGCTCCGCCAGTGGCTCAAGAACTTTTCCCTCCGCCTGGAGTTCCAGGATTTTCGCAACCCGATTGTGGTGCGTCTTGATCACGGACGCTTTGGATTTCGCGTTCGATGCGCTCTCGATCACATCGGGATAAAGGGTTCCCTGCGCGAGCATTTCCGCATCGCCCACCGCGTCCCAGAAGACCTCGATGAACATGTTGCCGATGATTTTCCGCTTCTTCTCCGGATCCGCCTCTCCTGCCAGCGCGTTGAGGAAACGCTCCGAGGCATCGACCGTTTCGATCTCCACGCCCATGCGTTTGAAGTTCGCCTGCACGTCCTCCGCCTCGCCCTTCCGCAGCAATCCGTTGTCCACGAAGATCGCACGGACTTTCACGCCCGCCTCCTTCAGAAGCACCGCCAGCACCGTGCTGTCCACCCCGCCCGAAACGCCGCAGACCACCTGCCTGTCGCCCACCGTGGTGCGGATGTCATCGATCATCTCGCGTTTGAAATCGTCGATCTTGAACGGGGCAAGTCCCTCCGCATGGGAGAGGAAATTTTTCAGGATGTTCAAACCTTCGTGGCTGTGCGTCACCTCCGGGTGGAACTGGATTCCGTAAAACCGCTCGTCCCATTGCAGCGAAACCGGTGTGCCGTGCTGGTTGCTGGCGATCACCCGCGCTCCGTCGGGAATGATTTTCACCGTATCGGAATGACTCATCCACACCTGGGAAACCGCGGAGATCCCCTCGTAAAGCGCGCAGTCGTCCACCGGGAAAAGATCCGCCGGGCCGTATTCGCGGCGATCGCTCTTCTCCACCGTTCCGCCGAATTTCAGGTTCAGGAGCTGCATGCCGTAGCAAACGCCCAGCACCGGCACGCCGAAGGTTTTCAACGCCTCAAAATCCAGATCCGGCGCGTCCTCCTCGCTCGTACTCTTCGGCCCGCCGGAAAGGATGATCGCGCCCGGCTTGCCGATGTTTGGAAAATCCTCCAGCGCGTAAAGCGCCGCGAAGAATCCCAATTCCCGCACACGCCTCACAATGAGCTGCGTGTATTGCGAGCCGAAGTCGATGACCGCTACGTGGTTGGTGTCGTGCATGTGGTGAAATCCTAAATTCTAAATTTTAAATCCTAAACGCTTCGCTCCGCACTTTCGCCTCTTCCCTTTCGGATTTCGTGCTTAGAGCTTTATGCTTTATCCGAGCGGTTGGTAGTTCGTGGGTTCCTCCGTCATCACGATGTCGTGGACGTGGCTTTCGCGGAGGCCGCCCGCGGTGATGCGGGTGAAGACGGCTTTTTCGCGGAGCTCGGCTAGGGTGGAGGCGCCGACGTAACCCATGCCGGATTTGAGGCCACCCATGAGCTGGAAGACCACATCGGAAAGCGGCCCCTTGTAGGGAACGCGACCTTCCACACCCTCGGCGACGAGCTTGCCGGAGCTGTTCTGCGCGTAACGGTCGCCAGCGCCCTTGCGCATGGCGCCGAGCGAACCCATGCCGCGGTAGGTTTTGAAACGGCGGCCCTGGTAATAAACGCTCTGGCCGGGGCTTTCGCGCGTGCCAGCGAGGATCGAGCCGAGCATCACCAGATCCGCCCCGGCGGCGATCGCTTTCACGACATCACCCGAGTAGCGGATGCCGCCGTCGGCGATGACTTTCACGCCCTTGTCGCGGCAATAGCCGGCGACGTTCTGGATCGCGGTGAACTGCGGCATGCCCACACCGGCGATCACCCGCGTGGTGCAAATCGATCCGGGGCCGACGCCCACTTTCAGCGCGCTGGCTCCGGCGGCGACGAGATCCTTCGCGCCCTGCTCCGTCACCACGTTTCCGGCGACCACCGGCCTGTCGCTAAGGCCGCGCAGCATTTCGATCACGTTCATCACGTGCCGCGTGTGGCCTGTCGCCGCATCAATAAAAAGCGCATCAGCACCTGCCGCAATAAGGGCTAGCGCGCGTTCCTCCACATCCGGGCCGACGCCGACCGCCGCGCCGCAGCGGAGCTGGCCGTTCGCGTCCTTCGCGGCGCTGGTGAAGCGGATGCGTTTCTCGATGTCCGATCCGGTGATCAGCCCGATGAGATGCCCTTCCGAGTCAACAAGCGGCAGTTTCTCGATGCGGTTTTGGTAAAGGATGCGCCGCGCCTCCTCAAGGCCGGTCGTCGGCGGAGCGGTGATGACTTTATCTCGTGGGGTCATCACTTCGGATACCAAGGCGTTGGGGCGGTCGAGGTAGCGGACATCGCGGCCCGTCACCATACCTTCGAGGCGACCTTGGCCATCGACGACAGGAAAGCCGGAGAAACCGTTCTCCTCCATGATCGCGAGCACCCGCTCCACGGTATCGGTTTTGCTCACGGTCAACGGCTTGATGATCACCGCGCTCTCGGAGCGTTTCACTTTGGAAACCATCGCCGCCTGTTCTTCGATCGGGCACGCCCGGTGAATCACGCCCATCCCGCCCTCGCGAGCCAGCGCAATCGCCAGATCGTGCTCGGAAACGGTGTCCATCGCAGCGGAAACCACCGGCAATCCCAGCGGAATCCCGGGCGCCACTTCGGTGGAAAGATCGGCCTCGCCCGGCAGAACCGCACTCAATGCCGGAACCAAAAGCACATCGTCAAAAGACAATCCCAAAGAAATCTCTGCCATGCGAAAGTCAACAGACCCGCCCGCCCGGCGGCAAGCGCGGATTCGGGTGAAGGGAAAAAATCCCTGAAACTCGAGGCCTATCACATCCAAATCAGCCCCACCCGCTCCACCTTCACATCCGTGCGGGTGGGCTTTAGCGTTTCCTTTTCGAGCGCGAGAGTCAAAGGATCGAATGTCCGTCCGATTTCCTCGACCTCTTTTTCAAGCGCCTTGCGGATGGATTCGACCTCCTCCTGGATGCCTTCGATTTTCGCCTCGGCGTTCGCGACGTCCTGGTGCTGTTTGTAGGCGGTGGTGGCTTTGGTGATAGAACTGGTGCCGCTCGTCAGGCCGCCGAAGCCGGATTTCCTGCCGAAGACCGATTTCAAAATCCCGCCTAGCACCGTGATGCCGGCCTGCATCTTGGCAGAGCCGGACTCGGCTTTTTCCTTCGAAAGCTGCATCTCCGCCGTGCGCAGGCGAGCTTCGAGGACTTTGGTTTTCTTCTCCGCCGCCTCCCGCACTTTGGTCAAGGCTTCGTCCCTGCCTTCATGGGCGGCGTGGCTGAGCCGCGCCCGGAAGTCAGCCTCCGCTTCGCCGAGTTTGCCCCAGACTTTGAGACTCGGGCACACCCAGATCTCAGCGCGTTCCTCGCGGTAAAGATCGTCCGCGAAATCCTTCACCACCGCCGTGTAATTCTTAGAGTTCATCGCGTAACCGGGCAGTTCCGCAAAAGCGACACCGTCCTCAGGATTGTCCTTCAACGTCTCCGGTAAGACCGTGTTCGTGGATTCCCAATCGATGCCGCTGGCGAGGATGGGATTCACCTTCGCCACCTTGCGGCTGCCCTCGACGTTCGCTTTCGTGAGGGAAAAATGCACGGTCGCCTCACGATAGAGGAAGGGCCGGTAAGTGCCGCTTTCCGACGCCGCGAAAAGCTCGGTGACGCCCGTGCCGACTACGGGTCTCGTAGTATTTCCAGCCGGGACTGAGGAGCGCGCCATCGGGTTGAAATCCTCCGCCGCTTGCGCTTTTTCCGGAACGAAGGCCGCCCGCTTCGGATCCATCAGCCCCTTGATCTGGCCGCGCGTGAGCGGACCTGTTAGATAGCTCATCACCCAGCGGACATGGAAAAGCACCGGCTCGTCCTCGTGAACGTTGTTCATCAGGAAAACACGGTTTCCCAATCCGGAGAGCAGCGTCTCCATTTCCTTGCGGTTGAACTTCGCGTTCTGCGATCCCGCCGCGCCCTCCAGGCCATCGAGCACGCGCAGTTTATCGCGCTCCGTCTGGAGCCGTCCGAGAAACCATGTGCCGATGTTCGACAGCGCCTTATAATCGAGGTCGACCGGGTTCTGAGTCGCCAGCAGGCAGCCGAGTCCGAAGGCGCGCGCTTGTTTCAGCATGGTCATCATCGGGCGCTTCGAGGGCGGGTTCGCCGAGGGCGGCAGGAAGCCGTAGATCTCGTCCATGTAGAGCAGCGCGCGGAGCGAGGTCGTGCCGCGCTGCGTCCGCATCCAGCCGACCATCTGGTTAAGCAGCAGGCTCACGAAAAACATGCGTTCGGCATCGCCGAGATGGGCGATGGAGAAGATGGAGATGCGCGGCTTGTTGTCGTCGCGGTAAAGCATTTTCCCGATGTCGAGAGGTGCGCCTTCCAGCCATGCGGAGAAGCTCGGCGACGCGAGCAGGGTATTGAATTTCATCGCCAGCGCCTGCCGGGATTTTTCCGGGTAAAAGGATTCCAGATCGATCACGCCGATCTTGCCGAAGCCGGGCCGCTGGATCTGTCCGATGAGTTTTTCCAAATCCAGCCCGCGTCCCAGCTTCCATTCATTGAGAAAAATCGATGAAAGCAAAGCCGCCTCCGGGCCGTCCGAATTCACGCCAATCAGCGAGAGCAAACTCTCCACCGTGCTGCCCACGGCCTCCCCCAAAAGCTCCCCGTCCTCCATCACCTCGGCGGGCGGCACGCCCAGCGAGCTGAGGATGGAAACCGGAATCCCCGCCGTGCTGCCGGGCGTGAAAATATTGATATCGGTCTTTTCACGGAAGCGCGCGATGCGACCCGCGTCCTGCCCCCAATCCTCCAGCCCCTTTTTCCACATCGCCGCCGTCTTTATGGCGTGCTCCTCCACGCTGATCCCCTTTTTCGCCGCGTCGTCCGCGTTCACCCATGGCTCGAAACTTTTTCCATCAAGCTCCGGAAAGGCCAGCAGCAGGTTCGCGATGTCGCCCTTGGGATCGATGATGATGGCGGGGATATTGTCCATCGCCGCCTCTTCCAACAGCGCGAGGCACAAACCCGTTTTCCCGGAACCCGTCATCCCCAGCACCACGCCGTGGGTCACGAGATCCTTCGAATCATACATCACCGGCTCCGCCGTGACCGCCTTGGTATCGTGGTCGTATTCGTTGCCCAGATAGAATTGCCCCAGCTTCTCGTAGTCGAAGACTTGCTCGCTCATATCAGCATCATTCTGCTGGCCGCACGGGGATGCACCAGCCATTTCCGCCTGAGCGGCAATGCCGACTTTCTCCTCATCGGCAGAAGCTGGTGCAGACCTAAAAATGTCGCAGTGCGTCAAAACGTCACAACCGACTGCGCCATATCGTTCCAGATCGTTCCATCGGGATTGCCTCGTGGTCTTTCCAAGCCCTTGAAAACAAAAGGATCACACCCCGTTTCCGAAAAAAGGCACAGCCTCTGCGAAAGGCACTGCAGCAACCAACACAACTCCCATGTCAAAAATTTTAGGAATCGACCTCGGCACCACCAACTCCTGCATGTCCATCATGGACGGCGGCGAACCCACCGTTCTTGAGAATTCGGAAGGCGCCCGCACCACCCCATCCGTTGTCGCCTTCGCGAAAAACGGCGAGCGCCTCGTCGGCCAGGCCGCGAAACGACAAGCCGTGACCAACCCGAAAAACACGATCTTCTCCGCGAAACGCCTCATCGGTAGGAAATTTTCCGAACTCACCGATGCCGACAAGCGCATGCCTTACAAGATCGTCGCCGCCGCAAACGGCGATGCCCACATCGAGGTCGAGGTTGCCGGCGAATCCAAAACCTACTCCCCGCAGGAAATCGCGGGCATGGTTCTCGGCAAACTGAAAGCCGATGCCGAAGCCAAGATCGGCGAGAAAATTTCCCAGGCGGTCATCACCGTCCCCGCCTATTTCAACGACTCCCAGCGCAACGCCACCAAGGCCGCCGGTGAGATCGCCGGACTCGAAGTCCTCCGCATTATCAACGAGCCGACCGCAGCCGCCCTCGCTTACGGCCTCGACAAGAAATCCGACGAGAAAATCGCCGTCTATGACCTCGGCGGCGGCACCTTCGATATCTCCGTCCTCGAAATCGGCGACGGCGTCTTCGAAGTCCTCGCCACCGACGGCGACACCCAGCTCGGCGGCGACGACTGGGACAACACCCTCATCGAACACATCGTCGGCGAGTTCAAAAAGGATCAGGGCATCGACCTCTCCGGCCAGCCCGACGCGCTCCAGCGCATCAAGGAAGAGGCGGAGAAAGCGAAGATCGCCCTTTCCTCCAGCCAGTCCTACGACATCAACCTCCCTTTCATCACCGCCGACGCCACCGGGCCGAAGCACATCCAGCTCACCATGTCGCGCTCCAAGCTGGAGCAGCTCACCGACAAGCTCTTCGAGCGCACCAAGAAACCCGTCCGCGATTGCCTCAAGGAAGCCGGTGTTTCCGCCTCGGAAATCAACGAGCTCGTCCTTGTCGGCGGCATGACCCGCATGCCGAAAGTCGTCGAGATCGCCCGCGAACTCGCCGGCCAGACCCCTCACCAGGGCGTGAACCCGGATGAGGTCGTCGCCATCGGCGCGGCCATCCAAGGCGGCGTGCTGCGCGGCGATGTGAAGGACGTCCTCCTCCTCGACGTCACCCCCCTCACCCTCTCCATCGAGACGGAAGGCTCCCGCGCCACCCCGATGATCGAGCGCAACACCACCATCCCGGCCAAGAAATCCCAGGTTTTCTCCACCGCCTCCGACAACCAGCCCGCCGTGGACATCCGCATCTCGCAGGGCGAGCGCCCGATGTTCATCGACAACAAGCTGCTCGGAAACTTCAAGCTCGATGGCATCGCCCCCGCCCGCCGCGGCGAGCCGCAGATCGAGGTCACCTTCGACATCGACGCGAACGGCATCCTCCACGTCTCCGCCAAGGACAAGCAATCCGGCAAGGAACAGAAAATCTCCATCCAAGGTTCCTCAGGACTCTCCAAGGAAGAGATCGAAAAAGCCAAGCAGGACGCCGAAGCCCACGCCGAGGAAGACCGCAAGCGCGTTGAGAAAGTCGATGCCGTCAACAAGGCCGAGAACCTCGCCTTCTCCGTCGAGAAACAGCTCGGCGAACTCGGTGACAAGGCCCCCGCCGAACTCAAGTCCACCCTCGAGGAAAAGGTCAAAGCCGTCCGCGACGCGATCTCCAGCGACGACGTCGCCAAAATCAACGCCGCCTCCACCGAACTCGAAGGCCAGCTCCAAGCGCTCGCCGCCGCCGCCCAACAAGCCGGTGCCGCCATGGGCGGAAACCCCGACGTGGAGCCCGCCGAGGAACCAACCGAATCCAACGAACCCAAAAAGGCAAAAGGCAAGGTCGTCGATGCCGAGGTAGTGGATTGATCAAAGTGGGGGCGATCTTCGGTCGCCCCCGCCGTCATCCACTGATCACCCGGCACCTTTCACTTATCATGACCCTAACCTCCAAACTCCAACGCCTCACCGCGCTGCGCCCGCTCTCCCCGGAGTCGGTCGCCAGCCTTGTGGCGGCGTGGGATGTGCGGATGGTCTATGAGTCGAATTCCATCGAGGGCAACTCCCTCACTCTCCGCGAAACCGAACTCGTCCTTTCCAAAGGCGTCACTGTTTCCGGCAAACCGCTCAAGGATCACCTCGAAGCCGTCAACCTCGCGAAAGCCTGGGAGCAGGTCAAAGCTCTCGCCCAACCCGGAGCGGCACTCACCGAGCGCGATCTCCTCGATCTCCACGAGATTTTGCTGATCCGCATTCAGGATGAGGCCAATGGGAGATATAGGACTTATGCGGTGCGTGTCGCGGGTTCAAATCATGTTCCACCGAATGCAATCAAAGTCCCCGACCTGATGGACGCCCTCTTCACTGAGATGGAATCCCTTTCCGATCCGGTCGAGAAAGCGGCGAAGCTCCACCACGGCATCGCGTCCATCCATCCTTTCGCCGATGGCAACGGACGCACCGCCCGCCTCGCGATGAACTTCGTCCTCCTCGCCGCAGGCTACCCGCCCATCTCCATCCCCACCACACCCCGCGAAGCCTACTACAACGCCCTCGAATCCGCCGACTCCGGCGATTTCAAAACTTTCCAAGCTTTCCTCGAAACCGAACTCCACAAGGAACTCGACCATTATCTGGCAGCCCTCGAACCATCCACCTCTTTCCTGAACACTGAAAACTAGCAAGCTTTCCACCTCCGCGATTGCGGTCGTGGCTTCTCAAACCAAACAACAACCAACAAACCAGAATACACATATGGCAAACATCAAACCACTCGGACACCGTGTCCTCGTCAAACGCCTCGAAGCCGACGCGATCAGCGCGGGCGGAATCGTCCTTCCTGACACCGCGAAGGAAAAGCCACAGGAAGCGGAAGTTCTCTGCCTCGGAACCGGCGGCAAGGATGAGAAGGGCAACGACATCGTCTTCTCCGTGAAGGTCGGCGACAAAGTCCTCATCTCCAAATACGGCGGCACCGAAGTCAAACACGCTGGCGAGGAAGTCCTCATCATCTCCGAAGGCGATATCCTCGGAATCGTTGCCTGACGGCAAAAGGACATTTGATATTAGAGATTAGAGATTCGGAAATATCTGCATCGCCCTCTTCAAATGTTCTTCACCTAATTATCCAATCACCAATAACCAATCAACTATTACCACTATGGCCAAACAACTACAATTCGACGAAGCAGCACGCCAGGCACTCCTGCGCGGAGTTGAGAAACTCGCACGTGCCGTCAAGGCGACCCTCGGGCCGTCCGGACGCAACGTGATCCTCGACAAGAAATTCGGCTCGCCGACGATCACCAAGGACGGCGTTTCCGTCGCCAAGGAGATCGAACTCGAGTGCCCTTACGAAAACATGGGCGCCCAGCTCATCCGTGAGGTTTCCTCCAAGACATCCGACATCGCGGGTGATGGAACCACCACCGCCACCGTGCTTGCCGAGGCGATCTACAAGGAAGGCCTCCGCAACGTCACCGCCGGAGCCAACCCGATCTCGCTTCAGCGCGGTATCATGAAGGCCACCGAGGCCATCGTCGCCCAGCTCAAGATTATTTCCAAGACTGTCTCCGACACCAAGGAAATCGCGCAGGTCGCCACCGTCTCCGCCAACTGGGACACCGAGATCGGCGGCATCATCGCCGAAGCGATGGACAAAGTCGGCAAAGACGGAACCATCACCGTTGAAGAAGCCAAAGGCATCGAGACCACCCTCGAAGTCGTCGAAGGCATGCAGTTC
>JAIXQS010000052.1 GCA_027485615.1 Verrucomicrobiaceae bacterium | reverse complement strand
GAAAAGTACGAGGATGCCGCCGCCCGCGAAAAATCCCGCGCCTACTGGACGGCGAAAATGGGCGACCGTTTCACCGACAACGACGACCTCCGCCGTCTCTCGTGCGATGCCACACTCGTCCACGAGAAAGACTCCGCCGGTTGGCTGGCGCGCATGGAAAAGCAGTTCGCCCTGAAACCCGCCACCATCGACCGCGTGCTGCTATGGTGCGGATACCTGAAACTTGATCCCAAGCTCCGCTCAGGGTTTTTCGCCAAGCACACCAAGCCCATGCTCGCAGCCATGAAACCCGTCGAACTCATGGAACTCATGGCAAAGCTCCAGCACCCGCATCAAATGGACGAGGAGGCGCAGCTCGTCATGCGCGCGATCCGCACCGACGGCCTCACGGACGAGGAAATCCGGCGCTTCGCCCTCCTCGCCGCGAACTACCAGACGGAGGAGGAGGTCTTGCGCCACCTCGCCCGCATCAAGGACAAGCTTTTCGCCACGAAAGCGCGCTACGACTACTACATCTCCCGTAGCCACCGCAACCCGCCCTTCATGGAAAAGGCGCTCATCGAGATCCCCGAGCTTCTCAAATCCCCCCAATACGCCGACGGCCTCACCTGGACGAAGGCCACCCTCCTCCAGAACCTCAACCGCCACGAGGAAGCCATTGAGGCCTTCCGCGCCGCCAACAAGCAGCCGGATTCGACATGGGGAATTTCCGACAGCCTTGTCGGCCTCAAGCAATACGACCAGGCGATCAAGACCGTCGGCGAACTCGAATCCCTAGGCGGTGCCGTCGCTTCCAAGGCCAGCCTCCGCGTGGCGGACATCCACAAAATTTCCGGCGACAAGGCGCGCGAGGTAAACCAGCTCCGCACCGTCCTCCGCCGCTACCCGAAAACCGGCGAATCCGCCGCCGCCCACGACCGCTTGGAAAGCTATGGCGTCGCTCTCGTCGGCGGTGAGTCCGAAGCGGAAAAATAACTTTCGCTAACCGGCAGAAAGTTCTTACCTTGGGTTGTCGTATATCGGCTTCCTCCTAGTCTCTTTGCGTCCATTTCACAAATCTACCTCAAGCCAAGCAACCGCATGAAGCGCCAACAAACCATCGCCCGCGCCCTGTTCGCGCTCGCCGTTCTTCCAGCCATTCCGCTGGGTGCTCATGCTCAGGAAGCCGAAGCCGCCGCCCGCCCCCGCGCCGCCGCCGATCTCGATCCGCAGGCGAAGCACCTTTTTGACAAGGCCATGGAGCTCATGGACTACAAGCAGCACGAGCGCGGCCTCGCCATGCTCAACTCCATCGTGCGCGACAACCAGGGCAACATCCTCGCCCACCGCGCCCACATGGCCATGGGCAAGCATTTCCTCGAACAGCGCGCCACCGCCGACGCCCTCAACCACTTCATGCTCCTCACCCGCGTCCTCGCCCCCGTGCCCGGCGAGCAGCAGTCCGAGGACGAAATCGCCCTCTACCAGGAGTCCCTTTTCCAATCCGGCCTGACCCAATACACCGCCGGCCAATACGCCGCCGCCTTCCCGATGTTCCGCCGCCTCACCGAAGTCGCGGGAAAAACCACCTGGGCGAACCAAGCCTACTTCTACATCGGCATGAGCCACTACCACATGGGGAACTGGAACAAGGCCATTGATTCCCTCTCGCTCGTAGGCACGGAAGTCGCCGACACCGCCGCCGATGACCTCGGCCGCATCGAGATCGGCCAGCGCTTCTACGCGAAAATCGTCGACGCCGATGTCTCCGTGATGCGCAAGCTCGACCAGCCCGTGCAGGCCAGCGTGAAAGTCAGCAGCGGCGACACCGAGATCATCACCGGCGTCCCCGTTCCCGGGAAATCCGATGAAATGCTCGCCTCCGCCCCCACCGTCCTCGGCACCGCAAAGCCCAACGACGGCGTCCTCCAAATGGTCGGCGGCGACACCCTCGAGGTCACCTATCTCGATGACTCCACGCTCGACGGCCAGAAAGGCGTGCCCCGCACCGGAAAAGTCCGCGCCGTCAGCACCGGCACCGTCGGCTTCTACCTCGGCGACAACTCCACGCCCGCCTACATCGCCTATCCCGGCCAACCGCAGGTTGTCATGCTCCGCGACGCCGATCTGGACACCTCGCCCGCCGCCGAATCCATCACACTCACGGTAAAATCCTTCTTCAAAACCGAAGACAAAGCCGCCGCCGCCGGCGACGAGCTGCTGGACATCTTCGCCTTGGAGGACGACGAGAAAGACCAATGGATCGAGCGCGACGCCATCACCGTCACCCTCACGGAAACCGGCGAGGGTGCCGAAATCCGCAGCGGCGTTTTCCTCGGTAAAATCCCCCTCGCCCCGCTCACGGAAGGCGTCGAGCCCACCAACAAGGACGCCATCCTCCACACCGCCGAGCTCGACGAACTCTCCATTTCCTACACCGACAAAGTCCACCTCTACGGCGATGAAACCCGCGACTCGGAATCCCGCATCAAGGTTTCCGGCTCCGTGAACTCCGGCGTCACCGCCGACCAATACGTCGTCTTCGAGGAACTGCTCAAGGCCCGCAAAGGCTCCGTCGAAGCCGAAGCCCTCGTCGGCCTCGGCTCCATTTACAAGGACATGGGTCTCGACCAACGCGCCTCCGAACGTGCCAATGAATCGCTGAACAAGATCGACCCCATCATCATGAATCGCGCGAAGCTACCCGGCGATCTGGTCGAGCAAGCCTTCAAGCTGAAATGGGAAAGCGAACTCCTCAAAAACGATTTCACCTCCGCGATGGCCACCTGCCTCGCCTTCAACCGCCTCTACCCCGAGTCCGTCCTCGCCGACCAGGCGCTCATGACCCTCGGCCGCTCCCTCGCCGACCGCGGCGAATACAAACAGGCCACCGAAGTCTATGCCCGCGTGCTGGAATTGGAAAACCCGATCTCCGCCGCCGAGGCGCAGTTCCGCATCGGCGAAGTCCTCGCCAAAGAGGCCGAAGCCCTCACCGCCGCCGCCGATGAGCACAACAGCAAGTGGGGGAAGGCCGGCCTCAACGCCGCCACCGCCCTGCAAACCCGCATGAGCCCGGCCATCAACGCCTACCGCAAAACCTACCAGACCTACCCCGAAAGCTCCTATGCCGCCGAAGCCCTCGGCCGGGTCGTCCGCCACTACGTCGAGACCGATAGCTTCGCCCAGGCCGCCGGTCTGTTGGAAAGCGTCTTCGCCGAGTATCCCGACGCCGCTTTCCTCGATGAAATGCTCCTGCTCTGGGCAAACGTCGCCTTCCGCATGGACGACACCGCCACCGCCAAGGCGAAACTCCAGCAACTCCTTTTCGACTACCCTACCAGCCAATACGTCGCCGAAGCCCGCAAACGGCTGAGCGGTCTCGAAGGGGAAAAAGGAACGGAACCCGAAACCAAGGAAGAGTAAAAACAGGTCATATCAGTCCTATCAGACCTATCCACACCTCTCTCGGAAAAATGCTCCCATCTACTACATCCATCGTAGCCCTGACAGCCTTCATTCTGTCAGCGCCGCTTCACGCCGCCACCTTCGAGGAACAGCGCGCCACCGTCGCCGCTTCCCTCGAAACGCAATCCGAACAGGCCATCCTGGCTCTGCTCACCGCCGGCATCGAGGAGAAACGCCCCGCACCCGCCGTCGCCCTAGCCAGCGAATGGCTGCGCCGCAACCTCCCGAAAAACCCCGCACTACTCTTCCAAGCCGCCCGCGCCGCCGAACTCAGCGGCGAAACGAAAAACGCCGTCTCCTTCCACCAGCAAGCCCTCAAGCTCGCCGACCCGAAATCCCCCGAAGCCGGCGAATCGATAACCGCCGTCCACACCCTTCTCATCTACCGCCTCGACGACACCGCGGGAGCTTATGCCTTCGCCCAAAACGAAGCCGCGCGCCTCATCGTCAACCCGCGTTTCCGCCAGTTCGACCGCTGGTTCCTCGACCAAGCGAAAACCCGCAACGACCGCGCCGCCTTCGCCGCCCGCCTCCTGGCATCCATCAAGGCGGGCAGCTCACAGGATCATCTCCTCGCCCTTCACGATGCCGACCTGAAATGGCTCCTCGATTCCGTCCGCGCCGTTCGCTATGATGTACTGCCCGACCGCTTCACCGCCGATTTCACCACCACCGTCAAAGCCCTTGCAGCCGCCATCGCATCCGATGAGGAATACCGTCTCCTCCTCGATTGGTCGGTCTCGGTGAAAACCTACAACATGGCGAAAATCGACGCCAAGGAAGCCGCCCCGCCTCTCGCCGAAGCGAAAGTTCTGTTAGAAAAATTCCCCCGCTACGCCGCCCTCGTCCAGACCGACTGGGCAGGTGGCAGCAACAGCCAATACTACCGCGACGATCCGAAAAAATACTGGCTCCACGAAACCGAAGCCAAGCTCGCACCTGTCCGTGCCGCCCTTACGAAACTCTCCCCACTCGACCAAGCCGACCTCCTCCTCACCTGGGGCGCCAACCATTACGCCTCCGGCCCACAGGTCATCCCGCCCGCCGATACCCCCGCCTTTGTCCTCGCCAACAAAGACCTCGTCAACCGCCGCACCGGCCCGATCCTCACCTTCGAGCTCGATAAAATCACTCCCGCCCAGGCCGCCGAACTCGCCCCTCACCTCACGCTCAATCCCTCTCCGGAGGCCTCTGTGATCCGCTCCCTCGCCGCTGCCGGCGAATCCAAAGACCTCGACAAAGCCATCGCCGCCTTCCTCGGGCCGGAAGCATGGCGCCTCGACCGCGCCGACCTTGATGGCCGCACTGCCGACCGCCTCTGGCACATGACCGGAAAACCCGGCAACGTCGCCAAGCGTGATGAAGTGGTAGCCAAAAGCAAAGCGCTCGCCGCCACCATCCCCGCCGAGGATGCGGAAAACCAGTTCACCAACCTCCTCAACGACTACCTTTCCCCCGCTCCCCAAACCCCCGCCCTCCGCTCCCGCCTTGCCAAACTCATCAACGAATCCCCCGATCTCATCCCGGCCGCCCTCGCCGATGCCCGCCTCGAAACGCAACTCCTCGTCCGCGCCGCCCTCCTCGCCGATCTCGCCAACCCCAACGGCATCCTCAAAACCAAGGCCAATAAGAAGCGGAACCTCAACCCAAAACCCGTCGACGCCCACCCGCTCGAGCCCGACCTCCGCAAAGCGCTCCAAAGCACCCTCGCCCAGAACAAACCCGAAAGCTGGCTCGTCTCCGCCTGGGTTCGAACACTCAACGCGAACAAAACCCCAGAATCCATCGCGCTCGCCGAAGCCATCCTGAAATCCCCCGCCTTCCCCGCACTTTCCCACGAAGCCCGCCACCTCATCCGCACCTACTTGCCGGAAAAATCCCTCACCCCCGCGCAGCTCTCCATTCGCGATTCCGCCAACCCCGCCCTCGCCAGCGCCGATCTAACAGCCCTTCCCGCGACCGCCGATGCCCCCACCGCCATCGCCGCCCTCACCAAGGGCATCGAAGCAGCGAGAAAATCCCCGGCCTTTTTCGAAGTTCAGGGTCTCGATCCCCTCGCCGCCATCCCCGAGGAAGCCTTCGCCAACGAAAACCTCCAGCTCCTCATCGTCGAGCTCATCGACAACAAGCTCGCCCTCACTCCCTCCCCCAAATTCAGCGAACGCGTTTTCACCACCCTCGCCAAACGCAACAACCCCGCCGAACTTATCCGCACTTCCGGCTACCTCTGGAAAAACGTCGCCGTTCACCACCGCACCTACCCGGCCATGCTCACGCTCGCCGAGTCATCGCTGGAAGCCAACCCCTCCGTCGCATACGCGCTGGCTCTGGATGGCATCGGCTCCATCGAACGCCACGCCGGCGGCCACACCTGGTTCAAGAAGGAAACCGACATCCCGCGCCTCAAAGCGATACGTGGAAAAGCCGCAGCCCAGCTCGGCCTCATCGTCATCCCCGTCGCCCCCACCCATCCGTCCTACCCCGTCTACCAGGCGCAGGCAGAGTGGATGTCCGGCAACGAGGACAGCGCATGGAAACTTCTCGACGCGAACTGGGAACCCTTTGTCACCACCCACCGCGAGCTGTCGATCCCCTTCCTGATGTGGACGCTCCAGCGCACCATTTTCGGCCGCGACGAAGCCCGCCAGGAGCTCCTCGTGAAATCACTCATCGACTGGGCGGGCGAAGCCAATTCCCCCCTGACGCCTCCCGAGAAAGCCACCATCGAACTCGCCTACGGTGACATCGCCCTCCAGCGCGGCCAAGTCCGACAAGCCCACGAAATCTACACCCGCACCCGGGAGAATCCCGCCTACGCCGAGCTGCCCATCCGCCACGAAGCCTCCCTCCGCCGCGTCCGCGCCGAGCGCATCTCGAAAAATTACGATGCCGCCCTCCAGACCCTCACCGACCTCGAACTCGAACGCATCCCGGAAATCTGGACGGAAGTCCGCTTCGCCCGCGCCGAGGTCTATTTCGACCGCGAGGATTTCGATGACGCCAAGGACGACATCGATTCCATCCTCGCCCGCGATCCGAACCAAGCCGACTCCCGCATTCTGTTAGGAAAAATCCAGCTCAAGCGCCAGAAGCTCATGGAGGCCACCGAGGTCGAGCTCGGCTCATCCTCCACGCAGAAAAACATCGTCCCCGGTGAGCGTCTGAAAGTCACCCTCAGCGATCCCACCCTCGCCGTTTCGGGTGCGGGCACCGAGATCGAGGTCGTCGTCTGGGCAGTCTCGGGCGACAAGGAAACCTTCTTTCTCCGCCAGTTCGGCGATGAGAAAACCAAGTTCCGCGGCGAGGTCGCCACCGCCCTCGGCGCACCGAACCCCGGCGATAGCACGCTCCAGGTCATCGGCAATGACGAGGTCTTCTACGCCTACTCCGAGCGCTTCCGCGAGAAGATGAACAACATCGACGAGAAGCGCGGCGGACCGATCACCATCGCCTCGGATGCCACGCTGATGGCATCCGCCCGCAAGCTCCTCACCGAGGCCGAGCAACGCGGCGCCGACATGCAGATTCTCATGGAGGAAATCGGCGCCGGTGCGAACAGCGAAGCCGCCGCCAAAGCCAAGATCGCCGCCGGCACCGCCGAGATCGACCACGAGCGCCACATCGCCACCATTGCCAAGCCCGGCAACCCGATCCACGTCCGCGTCACCGATTCCGACCGCAGCCGCACTGCGGAAATCGACGAACTCACCGTCAGCGTCAGCGCCTCCAGCGGCGATTCCGTTTCCCGAGTCACCCTCAAGGAAACCGCCACCCACACCGGCATTTTCGAAGGCATCATCCCCACCACCGGCGCACAGGCCAGCGCCTTCGCGCAAAACTCGGAGCCAGGCCGCACGCCGAACATGGTCATCAGCCCGCTCACGAATTACCCCGCCTGGCGACCCATTCCCACCAAGGGAGCCACCCCCGATTTCACCGTCGATCTCAACGACAACCTCGCCCTCGGCGAACTCACCGTCACCGCCCGCGAACCCGGCACCGCCCTGAAAAAATTCATCGTCCAGACCGCGATGAACCCCACCGACTGGACAAGCGTCGGCACCTTCCCCGCCAGCAAGATTTCCCTGGCCGATCCGGGCAAGCCCTCCATCACCGTCGTCAACGAGGACGCCCGCAACCATCATTACGGCGCACGCTCGGTCTACGAAATGGAAGCCCTGCGCAGCCACCTTGCCAGCGGTTGGCTTGTCCACCAGCCGGACATGGCCATCGCCAAAAACGTTACCGGAGTTTCCACCGCCCTCCCCGCATCCATTCCCGCCGACATCAAATGGCAACGTAACGGCACCCACCCGAATCCCGCTGTCGTCGTCCGCTTCCAGGCCTACTTCCACGAAAAGGAAAACGTCACCCGCCGCTTCGCCCTCGACCTCGGAAACATCCCCGATCTCAAAATCCCCGCCGACAACAACCAAAAAGCCCAGCCCGCCGAATTCCTCATCGCCGTCAACGGCAAGGTCATCACCACCAAAGGCGAACGCCAGCTTCAGGGCGAACTCAACCTCAGCCCCGGCATCCACAAGATCGAAATCTGGGCGACCGGCTGGCTCAGCAACATCGGCTTCGGTCGCGAGGTGAAACTCCGCGCCAACCTGATCGACCCGGAAAATCTGACGGATTGCCCGGACACGTTCTTCGACCCCGCCACTTTCCCGCCTTCCCTCATCGATCACCGCAACGCCGCAGCCACTTCCATCACCGCCAACGCCGACAACACGGAATTCAAGGTGAAGTTCGCCGATGAATCCCGCGCCCGCCTGATCCGCCTGATCATGGTCGAAAGCGCAGGCACCGCCCCCGCGCTCAACAAGCTTGCCCTCACCAAACCCGACGGCGCGAAAATCCTCCCCGTCGCCAACGACTTCGCCGACCTCAACAAGAACGACACGCTCGAGATCCTGACAGGCGACAAGATTTCCGTCCGCTACGTCGATGACCGCTTCATCACCAAAGCCCGGGAACGCAGCGAGCGTTTCCTCGATGTCTCCTTCACTGATGCCCGCGCCGAGTTCGCCGACATGGAGCCGCGCTTCGACAGCCGCCACAACGAGGATCGCCCCTACTACGAAAAACTCCTCCGTTTCCTCCACGGCAAACCGCTCGATCTCGCCATCCACGATGCCGACATGGACTCCACCGTCGCGCCGGACAAAGTGAAAGTTTCCCTCGAGACAAGCACCGGCACCAAGGAATACCAAGCCACCGAAACCGGCGACTCCACAGGCATTTTCAAGCTCACCGTCACCCCCGTTTCCGGCACCGCGAAAAGCAGCACCGAGATCCAAGTCCCCGATGGCGGCACCATCACCGCCCGTTACGTGGATCAGGAAAACAACCGCCCCGGCGTCCCCACCCCGCGCGTCGGCACGATCCGCCACGCCGCCTACACCGAGCCGCAGATCCGCCTCTCCCACGCCACCGTCACACCCATCGAAGGGCAGGGGATCCCCGCCACCCTTCACCACGGCTTCGAGCGCCTCTACGAGGACAAACCTGACCTCGCCACCGAATCCATCGGCGCCACCTGGAAGGTCGATCACGCCCTGCTGCCCACCACCAAAGCCCCCGAAGGCGGCTTCCAAGCCGTCCTCGGCCAGCAAATCTATCTGGAAATCCTCGCCCCGCAAATGGCCTTGGGCGTGACCTCCAAGATCGACGTCTTCGCCCAGACCGAGCAAGGCCGCCGCGCCGCAGGAAGCTCTGCCGAGGGCTTCGACAAGAACGTTCCCGGAACACTCCTGTTAGAAGCCTCGCTCAACGCCTTCAAACCCGGCGGCGATTCATGGCGCGGTGTTCCCACCCTGCCCATTTACCAGTCCAACCCAGTCCCCGGCTTCGGCGAAAACGCCGACTTTGATCGCTTTTTCACCACCGTCCCCCTCATCCTCGACACCCTCCCGGAGATCGGCGCGATGACTTTCCAGGAACGCTACGAACTCGCCAAGACCATGCGCGAGTCCCTCGACGATTCACAGAGCGTCGATCTCGTCCCCAATGGCCTCGTCGTCCGCCCCGGCGAAAATGTTTACATCGCCTTCCGCTACACCGCTCCCGATGGCTCGGAAAAATGGGCGGCCACCACCACCAAAGTCATCACCCATCCTGCGTTTGACCTCATGTCCGCCGATCACCTCGCCACCATGGAGGCCGCTTACGTCGGGGAAAACCTCAACCTCCGCGTGGTCGATGCCGGAGCCGATCTCACGGACGCCAACGATACCGTGAAAGTTCTCATGCAGGCGAAATCAGGCGCGAAGCACACCGTCGAGCTTCACGAAAGCGGCACCCACACCGGCATTTTCAAGGGCTCCTACCAGCTCTCCTACGCCGGAGCCGCCGCCGCCCCAGCGCCGCCCGTCGAAGGCACCGAGCCCGCCGCCTACGATGTCCGCTCCAGCGGTTTCCCCGTCACCTACGGCGATACCGTCGCCGCCCGCTACACCGATGCGAACGGCCTCAAGACAGAGACCCGCATGGTCACCATCAGCAAGGGTGCGGACGGCACCATCGAGCCTTTCTCGAAAAAATACGACGACCCGGAGATCGCCAAACGCACCCAGTTCTCGCTCGCCGAGGCCTACCTCGAGGTCGCCAAGCGCCGCCGCAAGCTCGGCGAAAATCAACTGGCCGATCTCGATTACATCACCGCCAAGCAACTCCTCTCCGGCGCGATGGATCAGTTCAACGATCCCTCCACCCGCGCCCATGCCGAGTATCTGTTAGGCAGCCTCACCATGGAGGAGGCCGAGGCCACCGAGGACGCGGAAACCAAGGAAACCCGCTACCGCGCCGCGCTTTCCCGCTTCATCAACATCACCGGCAGCTACTCGGAAACCGTCCACGCCGCCAAAGCGCAATACCAGATCGCCACGATCTACGAGCGTCTCAAGGAACCCGACATCGCCGCGCAGGAATACGTGAAGCTCGCCTACAAGTATCCGGACTCCGAACACCTCGCCGTCTCGATGGCGCGCCTCGGCACGCATTTCCTGAAGAAAGCCGCCGAATACGAAGCGAAGACCAAGCCGCTGCTGGAGAAAGCCGCAGCGGACGAGGCAGACAAGGACGCCGCCTTCGAGGGAGAGGCGATGAACAAGATGGCCGTCGCCGAATACCTCAAGACCGCCCGCATTTTCGGACGCCTCCAGGAGCGTTTCCCCACCGACCCGCTCGCCGGACAGGCCGGACTCCGCGCCGGACAATCGTTCATGCGCGCCAGCAAGCATCAGGAAGCCATCGATGCCTTCAAGCGCGTCATCAACGAGCCATCCTACGACGGCGTCACCATCCGCGCCCAAGCCATGTATTGGTCGGGCATGAGCTACCAGGCGCTCCGCCAACCCATGGCCGCCTACTCGCACTTCAAGCGCCTCACCTACGATTTCCCCGAAAGCGAATGGGCGGCCTTCGCCCGCGGCCAACTGTCCCAGGAGGGCATGCTGAATCTGGAAGACAACCTTGAGCTGGAACGATTGGAGAGCGAGAAATGATGAATTTTGAAAACATGATCCTGCACAGAATCACCCGGCACGCTCTCCTCGTGCCGCTTGCGCTAGGCATGGCACACGCCTCGCCTTTGGACGACCGCATCAAAACCTTCCGCGACGCCGCCGCGCAAAAGGAAGCCGATGTCATTGAAATCCTCCACACCGGTCTCGCGGAAGGACGCTCCGCCGAAGCTTTCGCCGCCGTCAAACCATGGCTCGCAGATAACGCGGCGGATTCCACAAGATTCCTTTTCCTGGCCGCACAATCCGCCGAGTTCGCCGGAGAGTGGCGGCAAGCGGTCAACTTCTACCGCAAGCTTCTCAAAGCGCCGGATATCGATGCATCGACCGCAGCCACCGCTGTGCCGAGCTGCTACCGCCTGCTCATCAGCCACCTCGGCGATGCGGATTCCGCCTATCTCCTCATGCGTGAGGAAGGCGTCCGTCTTCGCCCCTTCGGGCGGAACCGCCAGTTCGACGCATGGTTTTTCGCAAAGGCCGCCGAGCGCAAGGATCTCAGCACCACGGCGAAGTGGCTCGCGGCGATTTACCAAAGCGATGAGCCGCGCGAAGCTTACCAACCCGTTCTAACAACTCTCCTCGTCGACCTCGAAACCTACGCCTACAACCAACCCCAGCTGTTCACCGAGCTCAAGGCGCTCGCCGCCGCGAAGCACACCACCCCCGTGAACAAGGCAAGGATCGAATGGGTCATCGAGCTTGTTCCCATGGCCGATAAAACGGCGGAACTCCTCAACGGGAAACGGCCGGTTCTCGATAGCCTCATGGATGCACCCTTGCAGGCCGCACAAAAACTCATCGCCGTCTCGCCTTACGAAGGTTCCCTCACCGTCGCCCGTGGCTGGATGCACTTCAGCGCGGGCGACTCCGGTTTTTTCGCCACCTTCGTGAATCCGCGCCGTGCCGAAAAAGCCGCGCCCATCCTCGCTGCGCTGAAAACCCTGCCCGCCGAACAAGCGCAAACCGTCATCAACCTCCAGGTTCCGTTCGCAAAAAACCGCAACATCGTTCCTTACCTGATTTCCGATGAGGAGTTCAAGGCTCTCACCGCAGCGCGCGCCGACCTCAAAGCGCCCCAGCCGCCCAAACCCCCCCAAGCGGCGGCGCAACCCAATGCCATCGATCCAACCCTGGCTTTTTCCCGCGAACTTCTTGAACTCCCGCAAAATGCGGATCCGGCCGCCGTCGAAGCGGCGTTCAGGGCCGTCATGGACCGCGCCGCAAAAGCGCCTGCCGCTTATACGATCCATGGGCTTGATTCGGTCGCCAAGCTTCCCAGCTGGTCAGACCCGTTTCGCCAATCCGTTTTCTCTCTCTTCAACGAACAAGCCCCCCTTGGCGCTTATCCCAAAAAGCATGGTTACGAGCAACTCGCCCTGCGCGTCATCAGCGATGCTACCGCCGCGAACCGCCCGGCGCAGCTCCAAGCCGTCGCCGCCGGACTCTGGTCTGCCGCTGCCTCAACGGAAGATGCGCGTTCCTACCTTGCCGCAGATGCCTTCGCGAAATTCGCCGCAAAATCCCTAACGGACGGCAACGCCTCGCTCGCCATGACCTTGGCCCGCAGCGGCACGCAGTCCATCGCCGCACGTGCCCCTGCCGATGCCAAGCTTGTTGAAATCCTGACAAACCTCCGCAAGACCGCCGGCCTCGCCGCCTCGGCGATCGGCGCGGTCGATATCCCGGTCGATGAATCGAACCCGGCCTTTCCGATCTACAAATCGAACGCCGAGTTCGTGTTAGGAAACGAGGACTCCGCGTGGCAGCTCTATCTCGCCCACGCCGACCAGCTCGCTCCCGTGCTGCGTTCTCTTTCGGTCGAATACTCTTTCTGGCTGCTCCAGCGCAACATCGATGCAAGCCGCGACGACGAAGCCGAAAACCTGATCAAGGAACTCACCATCTGGTCGCGCCAGGCAGCGGGTGCTTTCAGCTCCGCCCAGGACGCCGAGCTCAAGATCGCCTACGCCGACCTCGCCTTCCGCAAGGGCGCGCTGCCCACCGCCCGCGCCTGGTATCGCAAGGTCGCCGAAGCCGCCGGGTACGAAGGCACGGAAGTCCATCTAACAGCCGCCCTCGGCTCCGTCACCGTGGATCGCGTCTCGAAAAATTTCGGCGCGGCCATGACCGAGCTCGACAACCTGATGAAGCTCCCCAACGAGGAATTCCGCAAAAAGATCCGTTACGCACGCGCCGAGGTGCTGATGGATCAGGAAAGTTTCGCCGAAGCCCTTGAGGAAATCGAGCAAGTCCTCCGCCAGGAACCGAAACACCCGGACGCCCTCATCCTGCGCGGGAAAATCCATTTCGAGATGCGCAAG
>JAIXQS010000157.1 GCA_027485615.1 Verrucomicrobiaceae bacterium | reverse complement strand
GGCAATTCCATTTCACCCATTGGGTGAACCAAGCAGTTCCATCGGTTTCCCGACTTTCCTATCTTCCCACATGCAAAGCTCTGCGTTCCTTTGCGACCTCTGCGCCTTTGCGGTGAAAAATTGATACCCAACTGCGGTGTTTAGGATAAACGACTCCACCGGAGTCAGGCGCCGCTTGGAAAGGGACGGGCTGGGTCGCAAAGCCTGGTGGTGGATCGCGAATGGCACCATCGGTGGTAGCCAAAGCGTCCGCGGCTGGTGTCGCGATGCATCGACTGGCAATGGCACCGCGCTCCCGGTGACAGCTAGCATAGATAGCGGCGCGGAAACGAACCCGAAACAGCTATAATAATGGGTGACAAACGCAACCGCGACCGGGGAGCTTTACTATTCTTGCTGGCGCGGTTGGTTGGCTTGATGGAAGCGGGCTACGGCTTCACGCCGGGTGTGGACGTGGAGTTTCTCGTAAATACGGCGGACCAGCGTGTGGACGGTGTGAAAACTGAGGTTCAAGCTGGCGGCTACTTCCTTGTTGCACTGGCCGCGGGCGAGCAGGCGCAGCACTTCGAGTTCGCGGTCGCTAAGCCGCTCCACGTCGGATGACACGGTCGGCGTGCCGTGAAACTTTTCGACGATGAGGCGGGCGATGTTGCGGCTCATCGGCGAGCCTCCGGCGGCCACCTCGCGGATGGCCTGCAAGAGTTCCGTGTGGGAGGAGCGTTTCAATAGATAGCCTGTCGCACCCGCGGCCAAGGCCTTGAAGATCCGGTCGGCATCCATATACACCGTCACCATGACGAACTGCGTAGCCGGGAGCAGTGTTTTCAACTGCCGCACGCATTCGATGCCGTTGAGCCCGGGCAGGTTGATGTCCATCAACACCACGTCAGCGGGGTTTTGCGGCAGGTCGGCCAGCGCGGATTCGGCGTCGGGATAGGTGCGCCCGAGTTTCATGTCGGGCGCTTGGCCGACCCACTCGGCCAGGAGTTGGCGCAGCGATTCGTGGTCTTCAACGATGGAAACGACTATTTTCATGATTTATGGCTCCCAAGGTAACTCAAAGACCACCCGCGTTCCGCGACCTGGCGCGCTTTCCATTGTGCAGAGCCCGCCAACCGAAGCAAGCCGCGCCTGCATGTTGGCCAAGCCGTTGCCAGCGCCGGCGCGGAGAGCGGCGGACGGATCGAAAATGAAACCTACGCCATCATCCTCGACACATAAGGAGAATCCATCCGGCCGCACCGTCAGACTGATACACACCCGCCGCGCGTCGGCATGGCGAACGAGATTGTTCAGCGCCTCCTTGAAAGCAAGAAACAGGTCGTGCCGGACCTGGGCCGAGATCTGCCGGATGGGTAAAGGACTGGGGAACTCCACACAAGACTGCAGGTCGGTTGATTCGAGATATTCCTGCGCGTAAGCATCCAGATACATCATCATTTGGTCGAACCGGTCGTGGCGCGGATTGACCGCCCACACGATCTCATCCATCGTCTGAGTCATCGTCAGCGCCACTTGGTGGATTTTTCCCAGATTGGTCTCGTGAGACAGCCTGATCGTGCCAGTCGAATCACTCAACATGGCAATCTGGGTCAAGGCTGCCCCGAGATCGTCGTGAATATCACGGGCAATGCGGTCACGCTCGCGTTCCGTGGCCTGCTCCATCTTGAGACGCTCGATCTGGCTCATGTGCCTGTGCCGCCAGCTTAACAATATCACGGCTGAAAACAACCCGGCTGCTGCCAACGTGCCGATCACTTGAAACCAAGCCGTCTCCCACCAGTAAGGCTCGACGGTCAGTTTCAGCGCTGCGCCGGTTTCGTTCCAAACGCCATCGCTGTTGCATGCGGTGACTTGAAAACGATAGTGGCCGGGCGGTATTTGGGCATAGCTGGCCGACCGCCGCGTGCCAGCCTCGACCCAGTCGGAGTCCAAGCCGTGCAAACGGTATTTAAATCCGATGGCCTCCGGCTTGATAAATGTCAACGCCGTGAAATCAAACTCGACTTGTTGCCGCTGGCCGGGGGCCAGGTGCAAGTGCGTATCGCCTTGGGACAGTTCGAGCTGCGCGGGGGAAGGTGGGGATGCAAGGGAGCCGCCGGCTCCATAGGCCGCCACGATTTTGCCGTTGACCGTCACCCGTTCGATCAGCACCGGCGGTGGTTCGGTGTTCTTTTTGAGGTTATCAGAATCCACGACCGCCACCCCGGACTGCATCGCGAAAAGCAAGCGGCCATCCGTGCCGCGCTGCGCTCCGGGCCAGGCGTCATAACCCGCCTGCAACTGCGGCAGCCCATCGTTGCGCCCGTAGGCATCCGACCAGATCCGCTTGGTCCGCCCGTTCGCGAAATCGTCTAATTCCTTTTCACGCACGCAGAAAAGGCCGCGGTTGGCCGCGAACCACAACCGGCCGTGACTGTCGGGCAGGATGTTGGAGATATAGTCGTCGTACAGCCCGTGCTCCATCCGGTAGTGGCTGAAACGACCGGCTTTGAGCCGTCCCAAGCCCTGTCCGCCATAGCCGATCCAGAGGCTGCCATCCGGTGTGCCCAGCAGACAGCGGATCGCGCCCACCCCCGTGAAAGTGCTCGCGGTTTCGTCAGTCAGCTTGTTCGCGCGCACCCGCAGCAGCAGACCAGTGGTGGTCGACGCCCAGCAGTCACCGGCGGCATCAATGGCCAAGGTCACGACCGGCCCGCTGCCTAGGGGCAGATGGAAGGTTTCAAACTTCCCGTCACGCCAGGACTGCAAGACCTGCCGTTGACCGTCGGGTCCATTGGTGCCAATCCAAACCTCGCCGGATGCGGTCGTCAGCAGCGCGCGCACCTGGTTGGCGGCCGTGCCGTTCGAGTTGACACCCAAGCCGTTCTCCGCGCTGAGGATCTCCGTGATCGCCCCGTCTTTCCAGTGGAACAAGCCATCGTATTGGGTGCCTATCCAGACACCGCCCTGGGCATCCGCGGCCACGCATTTGGAAAGGGGAACGGACCATCCGTCTTTGACAGACAAGGGTGTCCAGCCCTGGCCTGCGTTCCGCAAGACTTCACCGTTTGGCCAGAGGACCGCCCACATCAACCCGGCGGTATCCTCACAGATGGAGTCCACCGGCGTGAACTGGCTAGCGGGGCTGATAGCCAACAAATCAACGACACCGGGCTTCAATTGGCTCAAGCCGCCACCGCGTGTGCCGACCCACATATTCCCCTCACGGTCCTCCGCAAGGAAATGGATGGTTTGCTGGGACATGGTCGGTGTAGCCACTCCAGCATGATCGAAACGGAACAGCCCCGCCTCCCGTGTTCCGAGCCACAGGTATCCGTCAGTGTCTTCGTGAAATGCCGTCGGGGTCACCGAGGGCGTATTGGCAGGCAAGACGCCTAGTTTCACCGGGTCACCACCCTCGATGTATCTCCAGAGTTGCCCATCCTTGTAACCCCAGATCCCTCCAGTCCGGCAACCGGTGATGATCCGGGCCGGCAGTTCCCGCAGCGGGCGGAATTTTCCATCCCGATAGACTCCCACCCAATCCCCCTGGGAAAACCACAGTAAGCCCATCCCATCCACCACCAATCGGCAGACCCCAACTGCGGGCAAACCGTCCGCCTCGGTGAACGAACGCACCTGCCCGTCCTGAATGCGCAAGACCCCGCCACCGCCGTAGGACACCCAGACAGCGCCTTCGGCATCTTCCACCATATACCGGTCTCCAACGTCCCCTGCCGCGTGTTCCGTGCCGACCACCGTCGTCGTCTGCCCCTGGTCCACACACGCCACCACCCCCTGATCCATCGCAAGCCATAATCGCCCACGCCGGTCGGCTAACACAGCCTTGCAGCCGCCCGCCTGGGTTCCGTCCGTCGGCACGGACCAAGGTCGGAACTGCACGCCGTCGAAGCGCACCAAGCCAGTCTTGGTGGTAATCCACAGAAAGCCGTCAGGCGACTGGGTGATCCCTATCACCGTATTATCGGGCAATCCCATGTCGGACTGCCAGTTGCGAATAAACCACGACGGTCGCGCCGAAGCCAACGGCGCGGACAAAGCAATCGCCACCCCCAGGCATATGAGCCAGCGCCTGGGCAGGACGAAATTCATGGCCTTGTGATTCCGGCGATTCACTGGATTTTCAGCACCCCATCACCCTTGATGAAATCGGGAGTGGTTGCCGCGCTATAAGTGCCTGCAGGTTGGGGCTTCCCATCAAGTGTGAGTTTGGAGATACGCATTTCTCCCTTGAAGTTCAAATTAAGAGTCGCGCCGCTGGCAACCGAGACGTCGGCCTTCTCGCTGAGACCCTTCGCATTCGTGAACGACAGCGTGCCCATGGTCACCGTCGTCGGACCAGTGTAGGTATTGATGCCGGAGAGCGTCCAAGTGCCGGTGCCGGATTTGGTAAGCGAAGTGGTGGCTTGCTCCTTACGGTCATAGACGTTGTCAATGTTGAAGGCGAGTTCGCCGGTGCCTGCGCTGGAGCCGGCCAGGACAACGGTTTTATTTGCCTCATAGCCGGACATCACGAAGGGTTTAGTAAATTTCAGTAGGCCGGTGCCGGATTGATCCAGAGTGATGATATCGCCAGCACCGGGAAAGTTGAGGTTGCGGTCGGTGGTTTCGCCCTTGCCGGTATACATCAAGGTGGCTCCGCCACTGATCATGATCTCGGCATCGGCGTCGTTTTTGGGAGCACCGAGACTGCTGCTAGCCTTGCCCTTAACTACACTGTTGAACGAATCGACGCTGAGGGTGCCGCCGGTGATAATGGTTCTGCCGGTGTAGGTGTTTGCACCAGAAATCTTCAATGTTCCTGCGCCGCCTTTTCTGATCAACACGCTGCCACCGCCTGGACCTTTGGAATCCATGATCTTAGTGGAAAGCTCCTGAACCGTCGTGGCCTTACTCGTATCTAGCCCGAAGGTAGCACCAGCCATCAGACCGTTGTTCTTCACGCCGGTGGTGATGTTTTCAAGCATGGTGCCAGCCTGCGCGGCGGTGAATTCGCCTGGGCCACCGACGTGCAACAGCAATTCACCTGCTGCGCCATTGACGCTGATATTGGCCGGCGTCCAGAGAGTGGCGTCATTATCGTAGAGTGACGACACGACTTCCAGAACTCCTGCGTCAACCTTGGTGGCTCCTGTGTAGGTGTTGCGTCCGACCAGCTTGAGCGTCCCCGTCTTGAACCCATGCCCAGCCTTCTGCGAGGTCAGGGTGATGCCGCCGGATCCGCTAATACCTGTTTCCATGTTATTGAACTCCAGGCGTTCGTTCGTGTCGATCTTGGTGTCCGCATTCAACTTCACGGGCCCGCTCCAGGAGGCCTCTCCGCTACCGGAAAAACATCCGCCGTTGGAGACGAGAGCGTTAGTCACTGGAACGCCGCCGAAACTAATGGTGCCGCCTTTATTGACCGTGACAGGACCCGAGCCAATCCCCTTCGGATTGACGGCCAGGCAGCCGTCATTGATGGTGGTTCCGCCACTGTAGGAGTTGGTTGCATTACTGATATAAGCTGTGTGCGGACCGTTCTTGATCAAGCCACCCGTGCCGGAAATAGCACCCGGAATGAAAACGCGTGTATCATCGGTTTCGAGCCCGTCGATGGTGAAATCGGCATCGAGCCTGAGCGGCGCCTTGATGGTGACCTCCGCGCGATTCTGACTGTTCATGTGTGGCAGGGCGCCATGCGATTTGCTCTTGGCGAATACCAGTGTGCCTTTGGATGTCAGCGTCAGGGCCGAACTGCCGATATTGAGCTGGTTGAGCACGAAATCATCAGCCGCTTCACGAGTCACTTCGTAATTGCCACCCGCATAAAAATTCAAGATGGCATCTGAATTGCCGCCTGGGGCAGGCGCCGCAGCCGTACCCAGATTGGTCTTCCATTGCGCGGCATCATCCAGCTTACCGGGCTGATTGGATGCCCATGTGTAGTGCATGGGTGCCGTGGTCTTGACCACCTGCACAATGTAGTCCCTGGTCGAGTTATCCTGGGCGGTGATGGTATAGGTCTGCGGATTGGTGAAGTCCCTGGCTGTGCCTGAGGGCGGGTTCGCGGTGGCGAAACGCGCCAGGTCAAAGGTCGGCGCGAGCGCCTTCACATCGGTGGACTCGGGAACAAAAAGCGTGAGGGTGGCACCATTGACGGAAGCATAGACGGAATCCGGCAAGCGCAAACGATAGATCTCTTTGCAAGTCCAGGGCGCAGTGAGTTCAACAGGGAAACTATAGCCCCGGCTCGGACGCTCTCTGCGCACAAAGGGCTTGTCGTCCTTGACCAACAGCTCAGGACCGGGATTCGCGAGCTTCTCTTGGGTGGGGGGAAGTTTCGCTGCTTTTTCCGTATCAATGTATTCGGCCAAGTCGCGCATCGCGATGACGTTGTAATTGTTAGCCTTGCAGTATTCGACCATGTCTTCGAACAGATCCGGATCGGTTCCGACGCCGGGATGTTCCATATCCGGCGTACCATGGAAAGTGAGCACCACTACGCGGCCGGCCGTGGCCTGTTGGACCGCACTGATGAAGCCCTCGATGGTCATGCCCACGCCGCCCACGGCAAACGATGGGACATCAAACGGATGGTCCACGGCAGGTCGATAAACGCGGCCATGGCCGCCGCGTCCGAAAGTGTATCCCCAATCGCTCAAGAGCGGATAGAATTTCGTATTCACAATATAGAATGGCCAGGCGAGCGTTGTCGTTCTTGGAATTCGGTTGGCGATCGCCAAATCTTCCAAGGTCCAGATGTAGGCTTTGAAACCGCCTTCATCGGTCAACGATAAAATTCCATGGCCACGTGTATGATTGCCGATCTCGAAGCCATCATCGGACAGGCCCTTGATCTGCCGCCACGTCATGTACCAGTCCTTGCGGTCACGGAACCCATAGGCGTCCGATATATAGAACGTGCCGCCATAACCATGTTTCTTGAGAATGGGGGCGGCGATCGTTGCGTTGCTGAGACAGCTGTCGTCAAAAGTGAACACCACGGTCTTGTCCGGGATGGGTTTCTTGATGATTCCCGTTGGATCATCAGGCGTTTGCGCCGTTGCCAAGCCAAGCGTCGCTCCAGCCAGAAGCATGGCTCTCATCATTTTCATTCCTGTTTGTTTCATCATGGTCATTGTCTTTCGTTTGATTATTTAGTTGTCGTCAAATTGTGTTCTTTCGCTTTTCTCCGGAGCAACCAAGCGCCCGGAGTCTCATTTTCCTTCGTTCTTTAAAATACCCTCACCCTTGATGAATTTGGGGGCAGTCGCCGCGCTGTAGCTGCCGGCAGGTTGAGGCTTCCCATCAAGCGTGAGTTTCGAGATGCTCATTTCACCCTTGAAGTTTAGAGCAAGCATCGCGCCGTCGTCCACCGAAACTTCCGTCTTGTCGCCCAGACTCTGCGCATTTGCCAGCAGCAGCGTGCCCTGCTTCACGGCCGTCGGGCCGGTGTAGGTGTTGGTGCCGGAGAGCGCCCAGGTGCCGGTGCCGGATTTGGTGATGGAGGTGAATGCCTTTTCCTTGCGGTCGTAGACGTTGTCGATATTGAACGCGAGTTCGCCAGTGCCAGCACTGGAGCCGGCGAGCACAACGGTTTTGTTTTCGCCATAGCCCGACATCACGAAGGAGCTGGTCAGTTTCAGCAGGCCGGTGCCGGACTGATCCAGAGTGATGGTATCGCCAGCGCCAGGAAGGTTGAGGTTACGGTCGGTGGTCTCGCCTTTGCCGGTATAGACCAAAGTGCTGCCGCCACTGATCATGATCTCGGCATTAGCTTCGGTTTTGGGTGCACCAAGGCTACTGCTGGCTTTACCCTTCACCACGCTGTTGAACGAATCGATGCTCAGGGTGCCACCGGTGATGATGGTCTGACCACTGTGGGTATTGGCACCTGATAGTTTCAGGGTTCCCGCGCCGCATTTCTTGATCGACACGCTGCCGCCGCCCGGACCTTTAGAATCCGTGATCGTGCCGGAAAGTTCCTGCACCGTCGTGGCCTTGGTCGTATCCATGCCGAAGGTGGCACCGGCCATCAGGCCGTTATGATTGACGCCGGTGGTGATATTTTTGAGCATGGTGCCAGCCTGTTCGGCAGTGAACTCCCCTGCCCCGCCGACATGCAACCGGAGTTCTCCCGCCGCTCCATTTACGATGATATTCGCTGGGGTCCAGCGCGCGGGTTCATTGTTATAGAGCGACGACATGACCTCCATGAGTCCCATTTCGATCTTGGTGACTCCCGTGTAGGTATTGCGCCCTGAAAGTTTGACCGATCCGCACTTGATTCCATGGTCAACGCGCTGCCCGGTCATCGTGAAGCCGCCGGGCCCGCTGATCCCTTCTTTCTTGTTATCGAACTCCAGAAATTCGATCGAATTGACGATGGTATTTCCGAGCAGTTTCACGGGGCCGCTCCAGATGCCTCTGCCGCCGGTGAATACGGAGCCACCGTTGGCGGTGAGTGAATTCATCACCGGGGTTCCGCCGATACCGACCGCCCCAAGACTGTCGACCTTTACAGGTCCCGCGCCCAGCCCTTGGCTGGAGAAAGAGACAGTGCCGTCATTGATGATTGTGCCACCGCCAAAGCTGTTCGTTGCATTACCGATGATGACCATGTGCGTGCCGTTTTTGATCAAGGCACCGGTGCCTGAGATCGCCCCCTGCAGGATCACGCGGGTGTCATCGGTTTTGATCCCATCGAAGGTGAGATCCGCATCGAGCCTGATCGGCGCGTCCACCGTAACGATCGCACGGTTCTGGCTGTTTATGTAAGGCAAAGTGCCATACGCTTTGCTCTTGGCAAACACCAGAGAGCCCTTGGATGCAAGGGTCAGGAAAGCAGTGCCGAAGTTGAGCTGATTTAGCACGAAATCTCCGTCACTTTCCCGAGCCACCGCGTATTTGCCCGGTGTATAGAAATCAAGGATTGTGTCGGAAGAACCGCTGGCGGCAGGCGCTCCAACCGCACCAAGATTATCTTTCCATTGAGCGGCGTCATCGAAACCTCCGGGATTGCTAGACGTCCAGGTGAAATGCATGGGCGCATCGGTCGGCACCACCTGCACGGTATAGTCACGGGTGGAGCCATCCTCCGCCGTGACGGCGTAGGTTTGCGGCGTGGTGAAGTCCCGCACGGTGCCGGATGGTGGCACCGCCTTGGCAGCGCGCCCCAGCTCAAATACCGGAGCGAGCGCCTTCACGTCGGCGGACGCAGGAACATGGAGGGTGATCTTGGACCCGTTGATGGCGCCAGATACCGAACCCGGCAGGTTCAAACGAAAGAGATCTTTTATCTTCCATGGCCCGGTCAATTCGCTGGGAAACGCATAGCCTCGGCTCGGACGCTGCCTACGGACAAATGGTTTGTCGTCCTTGACCCGCAGCTCAGGACCGGGATTCTCAAGCTTCGGCTGGGTCGGCGGCAGTTTCGCTGCTTTCTCGGTATCGATGTACTCGGCCAGATCGCGCATCGCGATGACGTTGTAATTGTTAGCCTTGCAGTATTCGACCATGTCTTCGAACAGATCCGGATCGGTTCCGACGCCGGGATGTTCCATATCCGGCGTACCGTGGAAAGTCAGCACCACCACCCGGCCGGCAACGGCCTGTTGGACAGCACTGATGAAGCCCTCGATGGTCATGCCCACGCCGCCCACGGCAAACGATGGGGCGTCCAACGGGTGGTCCACGGTGGGTCGATAGACACGACCATGGCCGCCGCGTCCGAACGTATATCCCCAGCTGCCTAAGAGTGGATAGAACTTCGTATTAACCACATAGAACGGCCAGGCGAGCGTTGTCGGCCTAGGAATTCTGTTAGAGATCGCCAAGTCTTCCAAAGTCCAGATATAGGCTTGGAGACCAGGTTCATCCGTATGCGACAACAGACCATGCCCACGGGTGTGATTGCCGATCTCGAAGCCATCATCGGACAGGCCCTTTACCTGCCGCCACGTCATGTACCAGTCCTTGCGATCGCGGAAACCATAGGCGTCCGAAATATAAAACGTGCCGCCATAACCATGCTTCTTGAGGATAGGGGCGGCGATCGTCGCGTTGCTAAGGCAGCTGTCGTCAAAAGTGAACACCACGGTCTTGTCCGGGATTGGCTTCTTGATGATCCCCGTGGGGTCGTCGACCGAAAGCGGTTCCGCCCGCCCGATGGCCGGGACTCCAACAAGGATGGCACAAATCGCCCCCGTTCGTATTTTACTGATCATGGTGTTACTTTTGCGTTTCATTAGATTTATTTTTTTGGATCTTCTAAGAACAGTCGCGAGATATCCAACTTAATTGGTTCGGGGTGTTCCCCAGCCGGAAATTTCTTGTCTATTTTAAACGTTCCCGTGTGGGCACCTTCCAGCTTGAAATCGCTGTCAACAACCGGTCCAATCACATCGTCTAGGCACACGATCTTTTTGTCGGACACGCTGAATACATAGGTAGTGGAATGCCATGGCGAATGCCCCCCTGAGCTTTCCGTCGTAAACACGAGAAATTTGGAGTCTGCAGTCCATTTAACCTCCGCAGGAAGACGCCCTTCTACGTCAGAGGCAAAAAACCGCTCGCCCAGCGCTTTTGGTGTTTTCTTCTCTTCAATTGGGAATATCTCCAATCGAAAGCCATCGAATTCACCTCTATCTGCGATAGCGGGCATGAGCCGCAAGGCGCCGTAATAGTTTCCGTCTGGCGATTCTGATTTCCAGACTCGGACTAATTCATGCTCCTCGGGCGCAGCTTTGGCCTGAGCAAAGACGATAAGGGGTGCCAAAAGGGTGAGTGTTATATATTTCATGATTTTCATGATTGAATAGGTTTATTTTTATTACTTCGCCGTGATCGGTTTCACAGGGAACAACTCCAGGATGACGTGGGCATAGAGACGGTGCCCGAAATCGTTGGGATGGTTGACGTTGTTGCCGCTGATATCCGAGAAATTTTTACTCTTGAGGACTTCGAGCCAGGGTGTGGTCACATCCGCCAGCGCCATATTCTCTTTCACCAGCTCGCCCAGGAATTTTGCTTTCCAAACGAAACCCTCGGCACCAGCAAAGAGCGGATTCATCGTCATGGGGGAGACCATCACGATATCGGCATCAGGATTCTGGGCGATGACATCATCGCGCATTTTGGTCATCTTCTTGTCGTAGCCGCCGCCGTCATTCATGCCGAAGGCAAGGAAGACCAGGTCCGGCTTTTCCGCGGTTACCTTGGGAACCATTTCCACCCCATAGCCAGCTTCCGCGCCGGCGGCACCGAAATTGACTAACGTTACTTGCGATCCGAAACGTTTTTGGAGCGTGTTGGCAACCAATTGCGGATACACCGGCTGATAGGGTTCCGCCAGCGATTCCTTGAATCCTGAGGCATTGAATCCTTGGGTTATGCTGTCACCGAGGGCGACCAGCTTGATCGGCTGTTTGGCACGGAGCTTGGCCAGCACGCGTGTGAGCCGCTCGGGCTGTGGCGTGTAAGGCACTGGCCATGGATCAGTCTTGCGCCAATACGACACCTGCATCTGCAGATCATGGAAGAAACGACCCTCGGAATGCAGAACGGTGGCAAACATGTTAGGGCTGCCCTTCGGCGGCATCATCTGCGCGTGCGTCTTGAACGGAATGCGCGAGTTAGGCGTCAACTCGATGATCTTGCTGCCCGGTTTCCAAGTGTAATCCTTGCCCTCCTCATAGTGCATCTTCTGATCCGGATGTTCGATCCAGATTTTGTCACTGGGAATGAAGAGCAATTTGCCGGTGGCCAATTGCTTGCCTTCTTCCAGAATGAAAAGGACCGGCTCATTGTCACTCGCCGGGGATGTCCAGAGTGGCTCGCCAAGCACCATGCCCGGGCCGGACATCTCCAACTTCGCGGCCTTGTCGGACGCTTCGTCGGCTTTGAGCATCATACTGGTACAGGAAAGCCCCAGCACCGCGCCTATCATTATGTTTTTCATATATTTTTGTTTTGTTTGTTTGTTTTAGTCACTTTCTTTATATAGAAATCTTATCACAGTATCCATTCCCGATGTTCCAGGAGGAAAATCTTACCATAGTTATCGGAGAGATTCACGGAAAATTGGCGGCATTGGGTATTCCCCGTTCCCTATGCATTCAGCGCAAGAAGCGTGATCCAGATTCCAAACCACGCGCGTCCGCATTTCCATTTTCTCAAGTTGTTATCTCCTGTTTATGATTCATATTTTTCCATCCAGCCGATACCATCGCCCTATGGGTCATTCTTTCAATAGCGTTGATTTTCCCTCTGTTGAACTGGCGTCTTCAAATACCTGGAACGACGCGATGCGGATATTCCCATCCGCCCCAGGCTTAGTCACGGCCAGCTTGATATACCGCGCAGGCCTGGAAGCAAGCGGCGAATCGAACCAAGCAAACGGAACGATCTCGTGGCGCGCATTGCGGTGCGCGGAAACCCGACCAGCCTCCACAAAGGTGACCCCGTCAACGCTGACGTGCAATTCCGCCTCGACGGTATTGAGTGCTCCGCCGGCAAAGAGTCCGGCGTTTTCGATGGCAAAGCGGTTAATGGTTTTCACCGCGCCAAGGTCAACGGTAAGAGTGCTGCCGGATGGCGCGATCCAGAGCGTGCGAGGATTGCGGTCAACAGCATTCGACGGATCGCTGCCCGCGGCAGTCGCGCTTGCGCTGACCTTTTTTCCATCGGCAAGCGATACTTCATCATGGAACTCAACCTGAGAGTCATTGAAATCAAAAGGATGATTGATGAAGGATTGTTGGATTGTCTTGGCATAGAAGGCGATTGGGCCTTTGAACGAATCCTTCACTTCAAGCCAGTTATGTTTCTCATCCCGGCCGCCGCTGCCGAAATACCCGAAGAATTTAATCCCCGCCCCGCCCTCGCAGAGGATGTTTGCGCTTTTCCCCACATCATGCATGGTCTGCCAGAACTCGGCATCGCGCATGCCGCCACCGTCCGGCAGAAAGTGGAAATGAACATCAGGCAGGAATGCGCAAAGTCCCCAGGCTTTCACGCCGGTTGATTGGCCGAAGCGGTATGCGGTGCAGTGGTTCTGCCAGAATTCCGGCAAAGCGGATTTCAGCGCAGCAGTCCATAACGGTTGAGCCCATCCCGCTTCCAGCCACGGGCCGTAGGAGAAACAGATTTTCTCAAGCCTGCCGTTTTTTGATCCGCCGCCGACCGCAATGCCGTTGAAGAATGTCGTGCCCCAGAGACCCCGCACGAGATGATTGTCACATCGCGCAGAAGCCAAATCGATTCCATAACAGGCATTGACGAGCATCATGTCGACAACATGGACATTCGTCCCCGCACCGCGGACCGCGTAGGGATATTTCACCAGCTTGCTGAGATCGCACACTTGTTCTGGGTATGCGATCGAGAAGCCGCGAATGCCGGAATTTGACTTTAACGTGATCAGCGCGGCATCCGTCTCGGGTTGGGCACTGTCTCTGCCGCAATAAGCAGTAAGGACAGTGCAGCCTCTTGCTTCACGTATTTTTCCCGTCCCCATCGCGCCGCGCAGTTGAACGCCGGGAGGGACGATGAGCGGCTTGGTAATCTTGAATTCACCCTGCGGCAAATACACAGTTCCGCCGCCGTGCTTGGCTGCGGCTGAAAGCGCGTTTTCGATCGATGCCGTATCATCTGTCTTTCCGTCTCCGGCTGCATTGAATGGCTCGGCGGTTACATCAAAGAAGGATCCGGAATCGGTTTTCAGCGGCCGCGGATTTGCGGCGAACTTGTAGGAAAGCCCACGCGACTCAGGCACCTGGTCGACATTTGCAAAATGCATCCCATAATACCACGGCCCGTTGGCGACTTCGCTGCGAAACGCCGGAAACTGCGAGACCACGCCACCGAATCCGTGCACCGCATTATCATACTTCGGGTTGCGCTTGATCAGGACCGGAGTCATCGCACC
Organism: Verrucomicrobiaceae bacterium; assembly: GCA_027485615.1. Taxonomy (GTDB): domain Bacteria; phylum Verrucomicrobiota; class Verrucomicrobiia; order Verrucomicrobiales; family Akkermansiaceae; genus Luteolibacter. The sequence continues at coordinate 46,255 of JAIXQS010000157.1, read as the reverse complement.
TTGCGCGGCAAACCGCGTGATGGCGAGCCCGTCAATCCGTCCCAGTTCAAGACCTGTGCAATTCCCGGCAATATAGGCGGTGAGCGATGTTTTTTCTCGCGGCGTCATTGCTTTCCCTGTGAGTGATTGAGCCGATTTGATCCAGACATCCGGAGTGAATACAACGTCGTGCATCCATGAAAACTCGGTGCTCTCCAGTGCGCGAATGCCAGAGGCCAGAACCGTGCCGCGGATATTCTCAAATCTAACACCATTGAACATTCGCGGCTCAATACCGCGATAGCTGTTGCAGAGCGTCACATCTCTAACGGTCTTAATCTCACCGCCGATGGTTGCCGCATAGGGAACCACCGCATCCGGCTTCTGCTCAGGGTAGTAGATCGTGACACCGCTGATACCCGTCTCGGAGTTCACTGCATGAATCAACGGCGGTTTGTCAGCATCACCCCGGCCATAGTAAGCAAGCAACGTCGTCCTTGCCGTGCCGCCAGAATGACCGGCAATCGTCACACCATAAGCGAGTTTGAGGTTGCCGTTGAGTCGGTATCTTCCCGCAGGAAGATAGACGACACCGCCGTTGCGCGCGGCAACGGCATCAAGCGCCATCTGGATCGCGGTGGTGGCATCACGGGCACCGGTTGGATCGGCGTTGTAAGGAGCATCAGTGACAACAGCCGAAGCGACGATCGTGTCATCTCCCATGTCGATGAACGCCGGCTTGAGCCTGCCACCAAAAACACTGGCGGCAGTTAGAAGCATCATGGCAACAAGTTGTATGGCTGGGCACATCTTACTGAGGATCATTCAACGGTCGATTTTCATTACCTTGGGTTGGCGCTTTCGTAGGCTTCCATTTCAGCGAGCCAGTCAGTTCCGGCCGGCACGCCGGCTTGTTCGCAAAGCCGGGTCCAGACCGCGCCGAACGGCATCGTTTTGAACTCTTCCATTACGGCGAGCCGCTGGGAGTTTTTTCCGGCGTCCTCGTATTGTTTGAGCGTTGCGGACGGGTCGAGCAAGGCGTAGAGGATCGCCTTGCGGGTGGCACGCGTTCCAATCACGTAAGCCGCGATGCGGTTGATGGAGGCGTCGAAAAAGTCGAGTGCGAGCACCATCTTATCCCAGGCATTGCCACGCTGGATTTCCAGGAACACATTCTTGAGGTCGTCATTGAAGATGACGACGTGGTCGGAGTCCCAGCGGATCGGCCGGCTGACGTGCAGCAGCAGTTTTTTCTGCCGGAACAGCAGTTGGCTGGAGATCTTGCCGTGAATGGTTTCGGTCGGGTGATAATGCCCCATGTCCATGCAGAGGCCGACATTCCGGGTGAGGGTATAGTTGCTGTAGAACTCGGACGAGCCGACGACATATTCCTCGCTGCCGATACCGAATAGCTTGCTTTCGACGAAATCCACGCACTTGGATTCATCAACGCTCTTGTCCGCGAAGATGGCATCGTAGGATTCTATCAGCCGCGCACGGGGCGACCAGCTGTCCGCCACCAGATCCTTGGCCCCGTCGGGAATCCAGAAGTTGTTATTGCAGGGAGTGCCCTGGGACTCCGCCATCGCTTCGGCGATTTTGCGCGCCCGTTTGCCGTGCTCGATCCAGAACTCGCGGATCGACGCATCCTGGTGCGAAAGGGTGAAACCGTCGTTCGCCTTGGGGTGCGCGTGGAAACTGGGATTGAAGTCGAGGCTGATGCCCAGCCCTTTCGCCCAATCCATCCATTGCTGGAAATGCTTCGGTTCGAGCTGGTCGCGATTCACATAGCCGTCGGAGAAGTCGGCATAATACGAGTGGACATTCACACGCTGAACGCCGGGAATCAGCGAAATTGACTTGGCCAAATCGGCGCGCACCTCATCCCCGTTACGGGCGCGACCGGGATAATTGCCGGTTGCGAGAATACCGCCGCCACTGACACCGCTCTGCGCTTCGAAGCCGACATTGTCGTCGGTCTGCCAGCAATGCAGGGAGATCGGAATCCGGAGGGCCTGTGCGATTGCCGCATCCGTATCGATTCCGCTTTGGGCATATTGGTCCCTGGCAAAGGTGTAACCGCTGTTCGTGTTCATGATTTGCTAGTCTTCCCAGTTGATGATGATTTTCAGGCTGTCGCTGTCGGCGGCGCGGTAGATAGCCTTGAGAATTTGCGAATGATGGAACCGTTCGTTGTCGTAGGTCATGCGATGGATCCGCGGCAGGTGTTTGCCCGCCAGCATCTGGTGCGCGAGCCGGATACCATGCATGCCCGAGCCGTGGGTGGCCTGATAGCACTGCAGGCGGTAGTGAATGTCGTTGTTCATATCGATCGTGTGCTCAATGCGCGGCTTGCCGGAAGCGCCCTTCACACCGGCGTGGGCAGCGAGCACCGTGCCGTAGCCCATCAGCTGGGCGCCCAGCATGTAGGCGGCTTCCGCGGAGGCGTTGATCATTACAAAATGGGGCACGTTGAACGGCTTGCATTGCTCCATCACCTTTTCCACCACATCCTCGGTCCACGGCAGACCGACCACGCGCGGATCATCGAAATCCTTCATCACTCGCTCAAGGCGCTCTTTGCCGCGATTGATCATGATCACTTTGCGCGCGCCCATCGCCAGGGCACATTGCAACGCATAGGTGCTCTGCGACCCGGCACCAACCAGCACCACCATGCGGTTTTCAATGCAGTTGTTGACGCGGGTCATCCCTTCGAGACCGCAAGCGAGCGGCTCGAGATGGCAGGCTTCGTCGGCGGTCACATTGGCATCAAATTTGACGATCGGTCCGAGGCGTACAAACCAGTCGGGGAGGATGGCATACTTGCGGGCAAAGCCGGGAAACTCGTGACCGGTGGCCTGCGTGTTTGGGCAACTGGTCCAGTCGCCGGTTCCGTGATCCCCGCAGTAGATGCAGTGCGCGTCGCCGCAGGGAATGTCGCAGCCCAGCGCGACGAGATCGCCGGGTTGGAAAGCGGTGACTCCTTGGCCGACGGCATCCACCATGCAGGAGGCTTCGTGCAGCAGAACGGCCGGCCAGGATTTTATCCGGGAAAGCCCTTGTCGATAGTTCAAGACATCGGACTGACAGACGGAGGTGCGCAACGTGCGCACACGGATTTCGCCCGGCCCCGGATGACCGATCTCCTCTTCAGTGGCGGTGAAGGTGCCGCCGGGCCGGTCAAGATAGTAAACGAGATTATTCATCGTCAGGTTTCTTGGGTGCCAGGGGTTGCGTCGGGCCGCAGCATGACTTTCGAGAAGAAGGCGGACTGGTCGCGCATCATTTCGAGTGCGCCGACACCCTCGGAAAGCGGCACATCGTGGGTGACGAGACCGTCGGCCTGAGGCGCAGGCGCTGGCTTTTGTTCATGGCGAAGATCGCCTATGCCATGTAATACCAATGCATTCATGGTTTGGTCATGCAACCCTAACAGAAAGCAATCCGCGTTGCGCGAGCCCTTCATCGGCGGCCTTGAGCATGCGGGTCATATTTTCGCTGCGCGAAGCTTGTTGGGAGAACAGGCTGCTGGTTCCTGCAATCAGCCAGTCGCCACCTGCCGCCACCATCGCGGGGATATTTTCGAAACTGACGTTGCCATCGACCTGGATGGGAGTGTCGGCACCCAGCGCATTGAGCCGGGCGCGGCAGTCCGCAATTTTTTTCAGTGTGGTGGGCACCAGCTTCTGCCCGGCAAATCCGGGGTTGACGGTCATGATCAGCACGAAGTCGAGACGCGGAACGAGGTAGTCGAGCGAATCCAGCGGGTTGCCCGGATTAAATCCGAGACCTGCCTTCATGCCATGGTCACGGATCATGGCAAGCACACGGTCGGCATGCGGCATGGTCTCCACATGCACGGAAACGTATTGCACTCCGATTTTTGCCAGCAGCGGGATGAAGAACGCCGGATCATCGACCATTAAATGGGCGTCAAACGGCAGTGACGTCAGCGGACGGATCTGTTCGATCGTGCCAAGCCCTAGCTGCATGTTCGGAACAAAAGGGGCATCCATGATATCGATGTGCAGCGCATGGACGCCGAGCTCCTCGAGTTGGCGAAGCTCCGCTGCCAGATACCCGGCATCCGCGCACATGATGGACGGCTCGATCCAGACCTTGGAAACGGTTTTCAATTCAACCGGCTTGAAGGTGACAGGGGCAGCGTCTGCTTGGCCGTCCAGCCAGGTCTCCTTCAGATGAGCAAGCGATTCGCGCAAATTTCGTTCGAGGTCGCAGTCGGAATAATCGCGACCCAGTTTGGGACCGCCGATTTCAAGATAGCCGATCATCGGATCGACCGGAAGTCTATCGGCTTCGGATAGCAGCAGATTACGCACGGCCGCGACATCAATGGTTCCTTTCGCCAACTCCGCGGGACCGAAGCCGAACGTGGAGTTGAAAAGCGCGTCGGTATTTTTCAGGTGAATCTGGCAGGTGTGCGCAAGCGCGGAGCGGAGCAGCACCATCGGATCATAGATGACCTCTTTTTGCGCGTTGGCATAGCCGTGCGAAATATCCAGGCAGTAACCGGCCCGCGCCACGCCCGGCCCACCCGGCAGAACCGCGGCCATATAGGCGGCCATTACTTCGGGTAGCGTCGGCGGTTCCGCCAGAAAGGACATCGGTTCGATCGTCAGCCACTCAATCCCCAGATCGCCGGCTCTGCGCTGGAGGTCGCGAAAGTTTCTCAGATGCGTTTCCGAACCTTGGGCCTTCGTGCCCATCCGGTCGCGCAGCACGGCCCCGGGATTCGATCCGACAGACCGTGCGCCAAGCAATCCGGACACATCGATCAGTCGCTCGAAATTCTTGCGTGCCACCGCCTCGAAGCCTGGGCCTTCGTCGCGGAAAAAGCCTCCCAGCTCGCGATGAGCGGTAAAAACACTTGTGATGGCGACCCCGTGATCCTCAGCTTTGCGGCGCAGGTCGGTAAACCATACGTCCGGCAGGTGGTACAGTTCAAAAAAAGTGCCGAGTTGCAGATGGGTGATCTGTTCCTGCTCCATCAAGCGGAAGAGCCACTCGTAGGAATTGCGGTATTCCACAGGATCACTTTTGATGCCAATTTGAAACCGCACGCCGCCCAGAAGTCACCATTTCGATCACTTGTAAACATGAATTCTGTTTGGAAATCAAAAACTTGGTCATTTTGATGGCGGTTTTTGATCATTTATTGGGAATTGAGTTCCGAATGACAAACCTGATTCGGATCAATCCGCAAAGGCCTCCAGTTCGGCGCAGTATTCCTGAAACACATTACTATTTCTCCTTGGCGGCGGACTTGCCGGTCAAGGCTTTGTAAACGGTCGTGGCGATGAGCGTCTGACCGGCATCATTGGGGTGAATCTTGTCAGGGATGAGTTCGGCTTTGCCCTTAAAGGCCCCGTGGATATCGATGACGCCGACCTTCGTCTGTTTGGCGACCTCATCCATCAGCGGGATGAGTTCGAGGATATTTTCCTCGCTGCCATCGGGCTCAGTGATGGTGGGCGGGTAGCAGATGAAAATGCGGGGCTTGGTGGGCAGCTCGCTAAACTCTTTAATCATGACCATGTAGTTAGCAATGAAGTTAGGCTTGCTGTTCTTCCATGCCAGCGGCCTGACGTCATTGGTTCCCAGCATGATGACAACCACATCGGGATTGAATTTTTTCGCGTTCAGGTAATATTCGGTGCTCTGATAAGCGCGAAGATACGTGCCCCCCAGACCGAAGTTGCCCACCTCACATTTACCGCCCAGCATTTTGGAGATCTGGTCCGGCCACGACATACCCTTGGTGACACCGAACCCTCCCGTGATGCTGTCGCCCACACAGGCGAGTTTGACCGGCTTGCCGTCCGTGATCGCTGGCGCATCCTGCGCATTTAGCTGGGAGCCTGCGATCATGCTGAAGCTAAGCACCAAGGACAGCAAAGGCTTCATTGCAAACGGGGCTGAGACAGAAGAAAAGATATTTTGCATATGTGTGTTGTTAGTTGTGTTGTTAGTTTTTTGATAGTTGGAAAAGTGAATGATCTTTCTACCATTCGTCGGTACGGAATGGAGACGCGGGCAGGCCTTCGTTATTGTAAAGATTGCAGCCGTCGGGATTCATCGAGTATGCGTAGCGCACTGCCACGGGATTCGGCACGCCCGGCGATGATACCACCACGGTCTTACCATCGATGACAGCATCTGCCCACACCCATTTCTTATCCTCCCCAGCGATGGCGAATTTTTGGAGTTTCCCTTGGGGATTTTTGACCATCGGGTCATACCCTTTTTTCGTCCCGACAGTTAGCCCCGAGCCGATCGAGTCGAAGGTGATGCGGATTTTAGCACCCTCAATCTTCATGTCCTTATATAGCGGGCCGCTGAAAACAAGATTCTTCTTGCCGTAATCTTTAGCCAGCGCCCACAGCGCGAGGCGTTCGCCGACATCTTTCTTGTTCTTGGGATGGATATCTCCGGGATTGCCAACGTCTGCCAGATCGATTGCAACCGCCATGCCAGTGTTGGGAATGGTTAGCGATTTGAGCTGACCCATCCGCACCTTAGACCAGCCGTCGCCGCCTTCCGGATTCTCATTGGGTGTTTGATAATTGGCAACTTGCACGAAATAGAATGGGAAATCTCCCTGGTTCCATGCCTTACGCCAGCTGCTGGTTAGGCCACGCATCTTTTGAAAATAAGTTTCATCCTCGAGACCATTCGATTCGCCCTGATACCAGATCGCACCCTTGATGGCGAATTGGCTGAGCGGATGAATCATGGCGTTGTAGAGAAAATTCCAGCTGGATGGCCGCTCGTGGCTGATGGGATAGGCCGGCAATTCGACCGGTTGGGGCATGTCGCCATTGGTGCTGAGGGCTTTGCGCGCCTCGGCGACGTAGGCCACCGCCTTGGGTGTCAGGCTCGCGAGCGCATCGACATAGGCAAGGATCTGCTTGTCGAGTTCGGCCTTCTCCTTGGCCAGCCCCGGCACCATGGCCAAGCCTGGATAAGAGACCCACGGCTCGATGGCTGATCCATCTCTGGCACTCTTGATCAAACCGATGGGAACTCCCGTTTCTTGGTGGATTTTTCGCGCAAAATAAAAACCTGCTGCCGTGAAGCCGCCGGCAGACTGAGGTGAGCAAACGGCCCAGCTGCTCTTCACCTCGCTTCGAGGATTGACCGCCGTGGCTTCAGGCACCGCGAACATCCTGATCAGCGGAAAATTCGCCTGCGCGACATCTTCCGGCCGGTTACAATTTCCTAGTACCCATACCATATTGGACTGGCCGCCGCACACCCAGACATCGCCGACAACAATATCGTTGAGCGTGATCGTATTTTTGCCTGAGACGGTCATGGCCGCAGGAGTGGTTAATGCCTTCATCGCGTCCAGTTTGACGCTCCACGCCCCATTCTTGCCGGCCGTGGCCGATTTCGTCTGATTAGTGAATGCGACCGTCACTTTCTCGCCAGGCGCTGCCACACCATAAACCGACACGGGAATTTCGCGCTGGAGTATCATGTGGTCCATGAAAATCCCGTGCAAGGTCACGTCGGCATATGCGCCCATGGTAGCGCAGAGTAGTAATGCTGACGAAATTAGTTTCTTCATATCAGTTCTTTTTGTGACTATCGTTGTGATCGTAATACGCTGTCATTCGGTCCATCACTTACCATTCATCGGTACGGAATGGAGAAGCTGGCAGGCCTTCGTTGTTGTAAAGGTTGCAGCCGTCGGGATTGGACGCGAATGCGTAGCGGACTGCCACCGGCTTGGGCACTTCCGGCGATGACACCACCACGGTCTTGCCGTCGATGACCGCATCCGCCCAGACCCATTTTTTATCGTCGCCAGCAATGGCGAATTTCTGAAGCTTGCCCCGAGGCTCCTTGACCACCGGGTCATAGCCTTTCTTGGTCGCAACAGTTAGGCCGGAGCCCACTGAGTCGAACGCGATCCGGATCTTGGAGCCTTCAACCTTCATGGCTTTGAACAGCGGGCCGCTGTAGACGAGATTCTTCTTGCCGTAGTCTTTGGCCAGCGCCCAGAGCGACAGGCGTTCGCCGACATCTTTTTTGTTTCTGGGATGCACATCGCCAGGATTGCCGATATCGGCGAGTTCGATTGCCACCGCCATGCCGGTATTCGGCACGGCAAGCGATTTCAACTGTGCCATGCGTAACTTGCCCCAGCCACCATCGTCAGCTCCCGCTTCGTTGGTAGGATTGCCGTAGTTAGCGAGCTGCACAAAATAGAATGGAAAGTCGCCTTGATTCCATGCCTTGCGCCAACTGCCGATGAGGGCGCGTTGCTTGGCGAAATAAGTATCGGCATTGTTGCAATTCGATTCCCCCTGATACCAGAGCACCCCCTTGATAGCGAAGCGGGTGAGCGGATGAATGTAACCGTTGTATAGGCAATTCCAGCCTTGCGGCGCATTGTTAGAAATAGGATAGACCGGCAATTCAACAGGTTCGGGCATTTGAGTGTTACCGCTAAGTGCTTTGCGGGCCTCGCTGACATAGTTTGCTGCTTTGGTCGGCACAGCCGCCAGCGCATCGACATAGGTCTTAATCTGCTGATCGAGGATCTCTTTGTCTTTGGCTAGTTCGGGGACCATGGCCAACCCGGCGTATGGAGTCCAAGGTTCGATGGCCGTGCCGCCTTGGGCGCTGCGGATCAGGCCGATCGGAACTCCCGTCTCCTGATGCACTTTGCGTCCAAAATAATACCCGACCGCCGGAAAACCTCCGATCGACTGCGGCGTGCAAGCAGTCCATGGAATACAAGTGACTTCGGTGAGCGGAGAGGGCGACACCGTGCCACGCATTTGGAACAAGCGGATCAGCGGGAAATTTGCCTGCTGGATATCGTCCGGCCGGTTGCAATTTCCCAGCACCCATTCCATGTTAGATTGGCCGCTGCAAATCCAGATATCACCCATGAGGATATCGTTCAGCGTGAGCTTGTTCTTGCCAGAGACCGTCATGACTGCGGGGGTTGTCGAAACCTTCATCGCGTCGAGCTTGACGCTCCAATTGCCATCCTTATCGGCCACCACCGATTTCTCCTTGCCGGCAAATGCGACAGTTACCTTCTCGCCGGGCTCTGCCGTGCCATAGACCGGCACGGGCATGTCCCGCTGGAGGATCATGTGATCGGTGAAAACCCCGTTCAGGGTGACATCAGCGTGGACGGATAGTGCCGAGTATAACAGGAATGCAAATGTTATGATTTTTTTCATATATATTCGATTGGAAGAGATGGAAATAAATGGGATGCGTCGGTGCCTACCATTCATCTGTACGGAATGGAGAAGCTGGCAGGCCTTCGTTGTTGTAAAGGTTACAGCCGTCGGGATTAGCCGCGAACGCGTAGCGGACCGCCACCGGCTTGTGCACTTCTGGAGATGAAACCACTACGGTCTTGCCGTCGATGACCGCATCCGCCCAGACCCACTTCTTATCGTCACCGGCAATGGCGAATTTCCGCAGCTTGCCCTGGGGCTCCTTGACCACCGGGTCATAGCCTTTTTTGGTCGCAACAGTTAGACCGGAGCCCACTGAGTCGAACGCGATCCGGATCTTAGCCCCTTCAACCTTCATGTCTTTAAACAGCGGGCCACTGTAGACGAGATTCTTCTTGCCGTAGTCTTTAGCCAGCGCCCAGAGCGACAGGCGCTCGCCGACATCCTTTTTGTTCTTGGCATGCACATCGTGAGGATTGCCGATATCGGCGAGCTCGATTGCCACCGCCATGCCAGTGTTTGTGATAGCGAGTGATTTCAACTGCGCCATGCGGAGCTTCGCCCAACCACCATCATCGGCTCCTGCAATAGTGTCGGGATTGCCGTAATTGGCGAGTTGCACGAAATAGAATGGGAAGTCGCCTTGGTTCCAGGCCCTGCGCCAGCCGCCGATGAGGGCGCGTTTCTTGGCGAAGTAGGTTTCGGCATTGGTGGTGTTACCTTCCCCCTGATACCAGAGGACACCCTTGATGGCGAAGCGGGTTAGCGCATGAATGTGGCCGTTATAGAGGCAATTCCAGTCTCGCTTCGGGTTATTGGAAATAGGATAGACCGGCAAAACAGGGGGTTCGGGCAGTTGGGTGTTGCTGCTGAGCGCTTTTCGGGCCTCGCTGACATAGCTTGTGGCTTTGAGCGGCAAGGCCGCCAGCGTATCGACATAGGTTTTAATCTGCTGATCGAGGATCTCCTTTTCTTTGGCCAGTTCGGGGACCATGGCCAACTCGGCGTATGGAGTCCAAGGCTCGATGGCCGTGCCGCCCAGGGCGCTGCGGATCAAACCGATCGGAACTCCCGTCTCCTGTAGCACTTTGCGGCCAAAATAATACCCGACCGCCGGGAAATTCTTGACCGACTCCGGCGTGCAGGGAGTCCATGGCAAACAATTGAACTCGGTGCGTGGAGTGGGCGCTGACGTGCCACGCATTTGATACAGGCGTATCATCGGGACATTCGCCTGTGCGAGGTCGTCCGGCCGGTTGCATGCACCAAGCACCCACTCCATGTTAGATTGGCCACTGCAAATCCAGATATCACCCATGAGGATATCGTTCAGCGTAAGCTTGTTCTTACCAGTGACCGTCATGACTGCGGGGGTTGTCGAAACCTTCATCGCGTCGAGCTTGACGCTCCAATTGCCATCCTTATCGGCCACCACCGATTTCTCCTTGCCGGCAAATGCGACAGTGACTTTCTCGCCGGGCTCTGCCGTGCCATAGATCGGCACCGGCATATCCCGCTGGAGGATCATGTGATCCGTGAAAACCGCGTTCAGGACCACGTCAGCATGAGCTGATAGCGGCGCGAATGCTAACAGCGATACTACTAACAACTTATTCATACATTCGTAATGGTGATTTGCCTGATGATCGTCTGATACCGACTGTTCTGACTATTTACCAGTTGCAAGATGCTTGCTGAAGAACTCGACGTGTTTGGGAAATGAGCGCGCCCAAAAGTCCTGCGTGTGGCCACCTGGAAACTCTTCATAGGTATGGGCGATTTTCATGTCAGTCATTTTCTTATCCAGCGCACGGTTGACGTCCAGGAAGAAGTCAGCCGTCCCACAGTCGAAATAGATGGCCATCTTGGCTTTGGGCAATGCATTGAGATTATTAACCACGACGTTGTTGTCCCAGTTCTTCTCATGGTCGGTTTTCTTGCCGAGAACGGCAGAGATATCCCAGTTATCCGGCCATGGCCGCAAGTCCACTCCGCCGCTGGTGCTGCCTGCTGCGATGAACATCTGAGGGTGGCGGAAGGCGGTGTAGAACGCCCCGTGCCCGCCCATGCTCATGCCGGTGATCGCCCGCCCTTCTCGCTTGGCAATGCTACGATACTTGGCGTCGACGAATGGAATCAGTTCCTTAATCAGAAATTGCTGCCACTTGACCTCTGGATTCACCGGACTGTCAAAATACCAAGTATTGAGGCTACCCACTGCCACCATGATGACGTCAAACTTATCGCTCTGTTTGAGCAAATCGTCTTTGTAGAAATCATAAAAAAGGCGCTTACCGTTGCCACCGTGCCCGTCCAGGAAATAAATCACCGGATACCTGCGACTCGAACTGACGGCATAAGAAGACGGCAGTATGACGGCCGCTTCGATATCCGTTTTCATGCAGGTGCTGTGAACGTTCGTAACACTGAGCCTGCTGAATTTCGGTGGCTTGTCTGCCGCTCGGACCGCCTGTCCCCCAATATTCGCCACCACCAAGCCAGCTAAAAGAAGATATTTGACGAGTGCCGATCTGATTCTGCCAACTGGCAGGTGATTCGGTTCGATAGTTTGATTCATGGAGAACATTTTTTTGTTAGTGTAAAATGGATATTGTTTCGAAAATGCCTGCAATCCGGCGCCCATTATTGTGATGGCTGGTTAATTCATTGTATTGTCGCAACCAATTCACATGCACTCATCTTTTAAAAAAATCCATCAATTCCTTTGGGGGATGGCGCGAATCGGCGCAATCTCCACTTCAGCAAACGTGAGTGCAGCGATTCCATTAGCACCGAAGATCAGCTGGTCCTGGCTCCAGTCGGATTCTTTCAGATAGGTGATTCTATTGGCCTTGGACGCCTCCTTCAACTTGAGAGTGAGCACATTGCCGGACACGCTGCCCGAGGCGACCTTGCCCTTTTCGCCATTGAGGTAGATCTGCCCAGCAAGGGCATCCATCCATACGATCGGTTGGTCAAACTCCAGGGTTATCACATCATTCGTCGCACTGGTATAATAGACCTGCTTGAGGTCGGGTGGCGTGATGGAATCAGCGGGTTTCTTGTTATAAAAATCCCGTTCGATCAGCGGCTGGATCAGGCGCGCAAATTCGGCCCAACCGAGCAGCGGATAATGACAGCCCCCCCCTGGTTTGATCCCGAGGGTGGACATCACACTCAGGTTCGAATATATCTTCGGCAGGCTGCGCTGGACTTCACGGATCATATCGCCACCGCCGCCGCTGCCCGCCATACTGCATGAGTTAGGCCAGATTTGGAATACATAGTAATGTTGCAAATTGGGGAAATCTTGTTTCCAAGCCGCTGACAATTCGATGAAATAGTCCTGATAGGACTTCCAGTCAAAGTCACCCGTGGGGCAGGCTGATCCTTGATTATTCTCGCCTTGGTGCCAGAGAATGCCGCGAATGCCGTGGGTTAGCTTGGCCTGGCGTACCCGCCACAATGTCCGCCCGTAGATTGTGCTCAGATCGGTGGGATCCGCCTGATTGCGTTGGTGCTGATCGATGCGGGTGCCGCCTACGGCGCCATTGATGATGAAGATCGGCATTTTCTGGCTTTTCACCAGCCGCTTGGCCAGTTCCATACCCCAATATCCTAACTCCGCCTTTTCACCCTTTTCAGCCTTCCAGACCGGGTTGCACCACAGCTGAGCCGGAGCGTCATTGGCATTGCCTTCCGGTCGGCCGTAACTGCGGATCCACTCGCTGGTTTCCGGCGGAGATTTCTCTCCGGTATCCGTCGCCAGCGCATTGGATTGCCCTTGGATGATATAAGCATCCCCGCAAACAATGTTAGACACGGTCTCCAGCACCTTTTCGCTGCTACCGCGCCCGGTGCCGAACTCGACCTTGTATTTGACCAGTCCCGGTTTGAGTTTGGCGGTTAGCAGATAAGATTTGTCCGCCGCTACCTTAGCGGTCACGGATTGATAGGGTTCGTCATCGGCGGTAACCTTGAGAAACACCGTATCGGCGGCCTCCTCGAGCGTGCCATTATAGTATAACGTACCTTCGTTCTTATCATCACGGGCATAGAACTGGTTATCCTCCGGCTTTTCATCCTTTGCCGGCGTGCGGGCGAGCCAGGCGTCGCGCTTCGGCTCGGTCACCGCAATAACCGCGGATTGAGTGACCGGCTTTCCTCCATTAGAAACAGTCACCGTGACGGTCAATTTGCCGCTGTTTTGTGCACGTTTTAGAATCAGTTTGGCCGGGTTAATCTCCTTGATCACCGCGATGCCCGAGACGTTCCAATCCACCTTCAAGTCGCCAGCCCCCTTGGCTTTCATGGCCGCGAGATTGCTCACCATTGGCACGATTTCCAGTAACTCGCGGCCATCCCAGACGGCCGGTGCCCGCAAGGTGAACACCGGCTCCGGGATGTCTTCCTTAATGGTGATGGGAATGTCCTTGGTTTTCACCTCGGTGCCGCAGATCGCCTTGAGTTGCAGGGTCGCTGTCTTGTCAGCCGTTACCCGGCCCGCATCCAGGGTAAACGTGAACCGGTCAGTCGCCAGCAGCGTTTCCTTGCCATCACTCTTGAGGGTCCAATAGATCTTTTGAGCTCCGCCCGCCTTAGCGCGTATCGTAGCGCTCTTGCCTTCCATGACATTGACTTGGGACGGGGTGACCGCAAAGGCATTGCCGGGTTGGATCACTGGGCCCACCAGAGTTTGCAGCGGCTTTTGGTTTTCAAATTGCAGCCGCACCCAATCCGCCGAGCGCGCGACCTTGGAGATGCGCACCTCGTCCATATCGCCGACGAAGTTATAGCCGTTATACCATCCGCCCAGCCACAGCCCCACCGGGCTGAGGATATTCATCGTGGTTTGGGTCGGGGCAGAGACGTCGAGCTTGCCATTGACATAGACTTGGCCGGTCTTGCCGTCGTAGGTGTGAATCACTTGCACCCACTCGGATTTGGGCAACACGCTGGTGGCGTGGAAACTGCCGCCGTCACTGTCGATGTAGACATGTGAGGGACTTTGCAATTGCATGCGCACCTTGCCGGCCGGGCTGTTGCCCTCGCGGCCCCAGCACACTAGATCCATGTTCGATGCATCGGACCGATACCAAAGTTCGGTGGAGTGCGGACTCGCGCCTGACGGATAGTTGAGGATTTTATCGCCGCAAGCAATCCCCTGTTGGCCGGCAAAATGCCGTGCCGTGCCAATCATTCCGGTGGCCGGGGTAGTGCCCACGTTTTTGGACTCCACGGTGCCGCACTCATCCTTGATCGGATCGCTCATGTGCCAGACACTGAGGTAGCCGTTAGATTCGTTAAAGACGGCCTTGCCATTGGATTCGCTGGCCGCATTTGCCTTACCCCAGAGCATTTTGATCTCCTGACGGGCATTGCCCTTGATGACCGGTATGCGCACCCAGATGCTCGCCGTCCCTGTGGCCGCGACCCATTCCTCGATCTGATAGGCCAGCGGCTTGCCAGCAGCATCCACAAAGCGAATATCATCTCCACCGGCTTTGGTTTGTTTGAAGTCAAACCCATCCTTGTTGAGTTTCACCAAAATCGGAAAGTTCTGTTCCGAAACCGTTGGCGGCAGGTCCGCCCCCTCAGGTGTCGTCAGTATTGAAAGCGAACCCGAGTGCTGCCAGCCCGTGTAATCCGCCTGAGCCCTTGCCAACACTGCCGAGAATATCATCAGGCCGGCGAAGAGTCTTTGTGTAACTTTCAATATGTTTCGATGTTTAAATGTTTGAGCAAACTGTAACCTGATTTAAAAAAGATTCCATTAGCTCGCCGAATTTCTTCATCCATCCCAGTGCTTAAGCATGCATCGCGACCGGAGGCGCGAGCAGCTTAGCAGTGAAAAGTTTGAGGAGTTTCGTTGAGCTAGTGGAATCCACTTCACTATTTCGGAAGCGGCACTTGTGCCGTAGTCCGCAGATAGGCAATGAGGTCGCACACTTCGCTGTCTTTGAGGGTTTTCAGCAAACCTTCGGGCATCATAGAAACCGGCGATTTCTCGCGGGACTGGATTTCGGATTTGGCGACGACGATGTCCTGGCCGGCGAGGCGGAGCGTGAGTTGCTGGCCATCTTCAGCGGCGACTGTACCGGAGACAGTACGGCCATCGCGAGTAGTGACGATGACGAGTTGATAGCTATCCTGCATGACCTCGCTGGGATTGATGATCTGGGATAGGATGTAGTCGAGGTCTGCGCGGTTGGAGCCGGTGAGCTCGGGGCCGACATTGCCGCCAGCGCCATACATGACGTGGCAACCCATGCAGGTGCGCTCATAGATTGCGCGGCCATTACTGACGTCAGCCTTGGCGATCACGGGATCGGTGAGCATGGTTTTGTACTTCAAGATCTCTGCCTGCTTATCGCTTGCTAGCTGGGTGATGGGACCCCAGAACTCGACAAATGATGGCCCAATGACGCGGTAGAGTTGGCGGGCGTCAAAGGCGCTCACATCCGTCTTCGGAATGGTGTTCGATTTCATCTGAGCGACCAAGGCCAGAGCAGTATTGCGGCGCGCGGAGAGCGTGTTCACAGCCTCGGCTTTCTCGGCGGTTGTAAAGGTGCCATAGCCATCAATGAGTTTCCTCTCGATCTCCGGAGAGTCGAAAGAAGCCAAGGCGCGGATTGCATCGCGGCGCATAGGAGCCTCATCAAGCAACGACAGTATCACAGGCAATGCCGTCGCAACCGAGTCACGAGCAAAGCCAGCCAGAACTTCGCGGCGGCGCTCGACTGGTGCGGCGCGGTCCTTAAGCGTCGCGAGCTGCGTGGCCATCGCATCGGAATCACCATAAATCTGGCCGATTTGGGTAAGCAAATTAGTGAGATTCTGATCCTTGGTGGCGGTGAGAGCAGCGACAGCGGCACTCCAGTTTTTAGGTGGCACCACTTCGTTACGAGCTAGCGATTTGAGTCCATCTCGCATGGCCTCCATCAGCGTGACGCGGAGCGCTGGATCCGTGTTTTCCACGAGTGCGGCGGCGACTGTATCAAATTGCTTGGCGGCGATGGCCCGACGGGCGATGAACGATGCGACTAACGGGATCTTGCTGTTGGCTGCAAGCTTGAGAGCGCGCGGAGCATCTGTTGCCACGAGTGGTTCGACTCCATACCAAATGATCTTGGGTATGTTGTGATCATTCGCGTCTTCAGCATGGGCGACGAGATTTTGCGCTACGTCCCAGCGCTGGTCCAATGGCATCCGTTGGATAGCAGAGGCAAGATACAGACGCACGATGGGCGAGGTATCCTTTTCCGCCATGCTGGCGAGTTTTTTCAAGGCTGCAGAATCATACGATTTATCCTCGCCTAACAACTGGATGGCCCAGCCACGGACATAGGGCTCGGGATGATCGAGAAGCGGCATCAGGCGGGCGACGGGAAGATTTTTTGTCACGTGCAGCGCCCACAGGGCACGAAGTTGATGCGCAGGTGTTTTCGACTTTTTGAAAAGATCCCACAGTTTCGCCGGGATGGCAGAATTGAGCTTACCTGCTTCGGCACGATGCTGCAGAAGCACACGGGCGCGTCGGCTATACCAATCGTTGCGATCGGTGAGCAGTCCCACGAGTTGGAGATCGGACTTCTTAGCAAGGTCGAATCCGAATTTTCCCGGAAGCCCCTTGGGTGCAATGCGCCAGATGCGGCCGGTATCCTTGTTGTAAACGGCACTACCGCAAATATCGCTATCGTGCCAGTCTAGCACATAAACAGCGCCATCAGGTCCGGTTTCAACGCTGAAACCGACCCACGCGTTGTCGTTGGCGAACATGGTTTCATCGCCGTGACGGCCTATGAAACCAGAATCCTTCGGCTCCAGAATGTCAGTGAGCACCGCGTGTTCGTGGATGTTGGACATCACGATACGGTTGCGGTATTCCTTCGGAAACTCATCGGCCAAGTAAATACGCGCTCCACCATGGGCGGACTTGTGCTGGTGGTCGGTGATGGTCTTGATGTCATCGTAAATGTAGGGACTAATGTGCGTGCCGCCCTGACGGTGATAGAATCCTCCTGGGATCACATACCAGAGGTGCGGAATGACACATGCGGTCAAGAAGATCTGACCGTGGTCGTCGAAGTCGAAGCCCCACGGATTGCTGAAGCCATGCGCGACGACTTCGAAACGATCCTTCGTCGGGTGATAACGCCATACACCGCCGTCGATGAATACGCCGTCTTTGACCGGAACCTGTGCGGGGAACGGATCACCCTTACCCAGGATTTTGCCGCCATCCAAAGGCTTGCCCACGACCGAAGTCGTCGCGAAGCCTTGGCTCCCGTAGAGCCAGCCATCCGGCCCCCAGTTGAAGCTGTTGAAAACCTCATGACGATCCTGAATGCCCCAGCCGCTCAAGCGTATTTCGGGCTGACCGTCGGGTTTATCATCACCATTCTTGTCAGGTACGAAGAGAAGATTCGGTGGTGCGCCAAGCCACAGGCCGCCAAAGCCGACCGCAACGGCGCAAGGAAACGGGATTTTATCGAGGAAGACGGTGCGCTTATCAAAGTTGGAGTCACCATCGGTGTCTTCGAGGATAAGGATGCGGCTATTGCCATCGGCAGAGAAGCCCTGGCTGCGTGTTTCATAGTCGAGGTTTTCCGCCACCCAGAGACGGCCGCGGTCATCCCAGCAAAATGCGTTGGGTTGCATGATCATCGGTTCGACGGCGGAGAGCTTCACCTCAAGGCCGGTGTTCACGGTCATACGATCGATTGCATCTTCGCCGGTGACAGCGGGGGCTGCCCTTCGGGCAATGCGCGCGGCCTCTGCGTCGATTTTTTTACCGGTGAATTTCTCCCATGACTCGTTAACTGCCTTTTCATTGAGATCGCCGGTGTAAACCACGAACTGGTGGCGAACCGTCTCGGTTTTGCCTTTGCCAATGCTCCAGGTGCCGGTGACGGCCCGGCACGGACCAACGCCCATTTGTCCGTCCACGCGCCAGCCCTGCGGATAGCCTGTGTTCTCTGGATGGTCGAAGATTGCGATGTGAGCCTGATCCTCACGACCCTCAACTTTCATGCCAAGATCGACCCACATTGAGCGTTTTCCCGAAGCGAAGTTATCGCGTTGTTTTTCGCTGTTGATCGCGTTGGCTGCGATACCTGGATTCCACGCCATGCGAACAAAGAGCCCACCGTATGAGGTTTCTTTCATTCTTAAATCAACGATTCCCTCGCCCTTCCATTCCAAATCAAGCAGATAACGGTTACCGTTATCGCGCATTGTCCAGACCTGTGTCTCGGCCATGATCGGATTGCCATCGGCACCGAGCAGATGATAGACCGTGCTCCACTTTACAGCATCACCCTTAGCGACAAGTGGCTTACTGGAAACTTTACGCCAGTAGCCTCCGTCGGAATTCTTGAAATAGTCGCGATCGTTGACTTGTTGCAGGCCCCAGAAGATTCCGGTCGTCTCCCCTTGATATTGAGGGCGATCTGCTGTCAGCACGCCTTTGCCGTCGGGAGCCACAATCGGGTGAATGTAAGGCCGCATATCCGGCTTGGCGTTCTGCGTTAAGATCGGTTCGGCAACTTTGTCACGATATACGGATATCGTATTCGTGGCTTCGTCTTGACGCAGCGTGAGAGTTGCTGCTTGCGTCATGGTGACTGCACCGAGGCACAGCGCCAGCAGGGCAAGGGTTGATTGCAGGTTCGTTTTCATGAATTGCTTGTATTTATTTATCTTGAAATTTTGGTTCTGTTGTAGATCGTCTCAATTGGTGGCAAGTTTGGACGTCATTAATCGTGTTGATTTAGCGCAGCGCCAATACTTTTTTCGCTGTATTTCTCCCAGGCCTCATTGATTGTGCCCGCCTTGAATTCACCACAATAAATGAAAAATTGGTGGCGTATTGTTTCAGATTTCCCTTTGGCGATGGTCCAATCGCCAGTGATGGCGCGGCAGGGGCCGACGCCTAACTGCGCATCCACACGCCATGGCAGCGGGTGGCCTGAGTTCTTAGGGTGGTCCAAGATGGCAATGTGAGCCTGGTCGCTGCGACCATCAAGTTTGATACCTACATCCACCCATGATGCGGTCTGCCCGGTAGCTTCGTTATTGCGCTTTCCGTTGCTATTGAACGCAGCGCCCTCCATCCCGTCCCGCCACGGCATCCGGAGAAAGAGGCCGCCGTAATCATATTTTCCGACTGTGATATCGACCAGACCTTCACCCGTCCACTCGAGGTCCAGCATGTATCGGTCGCCGCTGTCACGCATCGTCCATACTTGGGTCTCAGCCAAGATCGGCTGACCTGCAGCATCCAGAAGATGATAAACCGTGGACCACTTCACTGACTCGCCTTTAGCGACGATCGGCTTACTGGAGACCCGGCGCCAATAACCGTTGCTGGGATTGTGGAAATAGTCCCGACCGTTGACTCTGGTAAAGCCCCAGTAAAGACCCGTCTGATGCGGATGATGGCCGGGGCTGTATTCTGTTAGAACGCCCTTGCCGTCTGGTGGCACAATCGGATGCAGATACGGCCGCATTTCCGGCTTAGCGTTCTGCGTCAAGATCGGTTCGGCAACTTTATCACGATATACGGAGATCGTATTCGTAGCCTCATCTTGACGCAGCGTGAGATTTGCCGCTTGAGTCATGGTCGCTGCACCGAGGCATAGCGCCAGCAGGGCAAGGGTTGATTGTCGGTTCGTTTTCATAGATTGTTTGTATGTATTCATTTTGAAATGGTAGTTCTTTTGGAGCTCTCCTCAATTGGCGGCAGGAGAATTGCCAGTCAATGCCTTGTAGATGGTCGTGGCGATGATTGTCTGACTGGTATCAACTGTTTCCGTAACGATTTTGGATTCATGATTAATTGCCTTCGGAATTCAAGCTGACCTCGGCGAAGGTCAGGGCGGCGATGCCGTTTTTACCCACGATTAACTTACCCCAATCCCAATTCTTATCTGTCACATAGGTGATTTCTTTTGCCTCGCTAGCGGCTTTCAGTTTGAGCTTGAGCACATTACCGGACACTTCACCGGACACCACCTGGCCGTCTTGGCCATCCAAATGGAATTGGCTTGCCTGGGCATTATCCCAAACGATGGGTTGATCGAACATCAGGGTGATTTCATCTTTGCCAGCGCTGGAATAGGAGGCCTTTAGCAGGTCGGGCGGGGTGATGGACTTCTCGAAGGTCTTGCCGTAATTGTAATGCTCCACCAGAGGCGCCACCATCTGCGCCATGGCTGCATAACCAGCGGGCGGATAATGGCAGGGACCTTCCGGCTTGATGCCCAAGGTAGACATGATGCTCATGTTGGAATAGAGGCGCGGCAGGAGACGCTGCACATCGCGCAGCTTGTCGCTGTGCTTGGTGCCACCCATCATACAAGAATTTGGCCAGATCTGGAAGATATAGTAATGCTGGATGTTAGGATAGTCCTGCTTCCAGTTCGCGGTCATGTTGGTGAAATGTTTTTGGTAGTTCTCCCAGCCATAACCGCCTGACTTACCCTGCGACTCCTGATCGTTCTCACCCTGATGCCAGAAGGCGCCGCGGATGCCGTGGGTCAGCCTGGCTTGGGAGATGCGGGCCAGCAGGCGACCATAGATGGTTTCCCCATCGGTGGGCTTGGCATCATTGCGCTGGTGCGCCTCGATCAAGGTGCCACCGACCGCGCCATTGATGATGCAGATGGGCATTTTTTGAGTATCTACCAGCCGCGCGGCGAGATCCATGGGCCAGTAGCCGATATCCCTACACGCGCTGCCACGGCGCGCCGCCTTGCCCCAACCCTTAGTGATATCCGGAGCGCTGTAGCCATAGCTGCGGATCCATTCGCTGGTGAAATGATCATCGCCTTGACCCCAGTCCACGGAAAGAGCGTTGGATTGACCATCGATGAGATAGGCGTCCCCGCACACCAGGTTCGAGGCCGTATGGAGAACCTTTTCTACGCTGCCATCCTTGGTGCCGAATTCAACCTTGTAAACAATAAGCCCCGGCTTGAGTTTGATAGAGAAGGCATAGGACTTGTCAGCTCCTGGCTTTTGGGTTTCGGTTTTGATAAGCTTGTCGGCGGCGTAGAGCTTGAGAAAGACGCTCTCGGCGGCATCGCTCAGGATGCCGTTGTAATGGAGTGTGCCTTCATTGGTGTCGTCGCGGGCATAGAACTGGTTGTCTGCCGGCTTCTCGTCCTTGTCCGGAGTGCGATGCACCCAGGCATCCTTCGCCGGTTCACGCACCGCGATTTGCACCGTCTGGGTGACCGGCTTGCCGCCATTGCTGACCGCCACCGTGATCGGCAGCGTGCCGCTGTTGCGTGCGCGCTTGAGGATGAGCTTCCCTGGTTCAATGGACTTCATTTCCAGCAGAGGCGGGAAGGTCCACTCGTAAGTCAGCTCACCGCCGCCCTTGGCCTGGAGAGCCGGCAGATTGGTGATTTGGGGCTGCAATGTGATGGTTTCGCGGCCATCCCAATTGCTTGGGGCTTTAAGGGTATAAACCGGATCGGGGATGTCCTCGCGAATGGTCACGGGAATATCCAGATTTTTCACCCCCTCGGCAAAGACCGCCTTGAAACGCAGAATATACGATTCGTCTCCGCTCACCCGGCCGGCGACGAGGGTATAATTGAAGCGATCCGCCGCGACGATGGTTTCCGTGCCGCCGCGAACGATGCTCCACGAAATTTTCCGGGCCCCGCCCGCCTTGGCGTTGAGCGTGATCGTTTTGCCTTCCGTTAGGGAGACGTTCTTCTCGGAGACCGCGAACTCCTTGCCCGACTGGATCAAAGGGCCTACCACGGTCTGTACCGGCTTTTGGTTCTCATATTGGAGCTTCATCCAGTCGGCGGAGCGCGCAACGCTGGATACGCGCACCTCGTCCAAGTCGCCGGCGAAGCCATCGCCGATCTGCAACTCCACCGGCGTTGCGATCTCCTGGGTATGATTCCAGACGGCAGGCATGTCGGGCCGGCCATTGATATAGATCATCCATCCTTGGAGGCTGAACGTGTAGGCCACGTGAGTCCATTGGTTCTTCTCCATCAGGCTGGTGGATTGCTGGATGGGGCTGCCCCAGTAATTGGTAATGGCAAAGTGAGCCGGGGTGCTCAGCAGGCGCAGATTCACCACATTTCCCCTGCCCCAACGGATAAGGGAGGAATTGAATTTGTCCGCCTTGAACCACGCCTCGGTGGTATGGGAGGTGGTGGCGAAAGGATAGGTCCTGATCATCCCCCCGCCGTTCATACCCCGGCCACCGGAGAAGCGCCGGCTCGGGCCGATCATGCCGGTTGCCGCCGTGGTGCCGGCATCCTGCACGGTGACCGTTCCCGCCTCATCGCGGAGAGTCTCGTCCATGTGCCATGTGCTCAAATAGCCATTGGATTTATTGAAAACGGCCGCGCCATCCGACTCGCTGGAGGCATCGCTTTTACCCCAATACAGGGTGATTTCCTGCCGCGCATTGCCAGTGATGGTCGGGATGCGCACCCAGATGGCGGCGGTTCCGGCGGTGGCATCCCAGTGATCGATCTGATAGGCCAGCGGCAGTCCGGTGCTGGAAGCGAAGCGAAGGTCTTCGCCCTTGGGCTGGGCTTCGTTGAAACGGAACCAGTCCTTGTCCAAGCGGACGAGGACCGGGAAATCGGACTCCATGGCCGTGGCGGGCAGATCCGCACCATCCGGCGTAGTTAGAATGCAAAGCGAGCCGGAATGCTGCCAGCCCTTGTATTTCGCTGCGGCCAATTCGCTTGCAGCAGTAGCAGGCGCCTTCGCCTTTGATGGCGCAGAGTAGGCCGTGGTCAATCCGTATTTCACCGTCAGATAACCACCCACCGCCTCTTCCTCTTCGGGCGTGAGCACGGATTGGTAGGCGAGGATTTCGGCGATATCGAAACCGCAGTCGGCCATGCCATCATTGTTGCCTATGCCATAACCCGCCGCCGTGGTGTCTTCATCGTCCACGACGATCCTGAGCAACATGTATTGGGTGATGGGCGAGCAGTCGAAGGCCATCCCGGGCAGCACGATGCCATTTCTGGACACGGCGAGCGGCGCGCGGTCTCTCCAGAACCCACTATCATTTCTCCAAGTATTGTAGCTGGACGCCCGTCCTTTGACGCGACCCAGGAAGCTGCCTGCGCTGCTCCATTGTGGCGTGGGGGAACGCACCACCACATACTGTTCTTTCGCAAAGAAGGTTCCGGCGCAAGCCAGCCAGCTTTTTCTGAATTGCATGGCGGGTTTCTTTTGAATCTGATCGGCTGCACACACCACCGTGCCGGCCCCCGGCGTCGCATGATGGGCATTGCCCGACAAATCATTCCAGGTCTGGACTACGCCATCTTTGTCGGCCGTAACTCCCACCGCCGCATCATACCAGCAGACCAAGCCTCTGCTCACCGGTGGCTCCGCAGACGAAACAGGCGCGCCCGCATTCGGCATGCCGGTGTGGAAACTCTGCACCTTGGTCGCCCAGAAAGTGTCGTGGGCGTTGCTGGCGGAGAAGGTGAAATAATAATTCGTTCCCGGCTTCAGGCCGGTAGCGGTGTGGCTGAGCGACTTGGCCGTGACATCGGTGAAGGTGCCGAGACTTGCCGAGTGGGTCCATAGCGCGGGATCCGTTCCGCTGTCGAACGTGCCCCAGTAGGCGCGTATTTCATAAACCGATGCCGGAGCATTCAACGTGGTGTTGAGCGTCGCCGATGTGGCCGTCAGCGCAGCGGCCGGAGCATTCACCAGGCTGCACGCTGTGACCTGGTCCGCGCAGGCGGGATAGGTGGTGCTGATGCCGTATTTGGCCGCCAGATAACCGCCCACCAACGCGTCATCGCTGGCCGACAGCTTGCTCTGGTAGGCGATGATCTCGGCGATATCGAGGTCGCACGAGGCGTTATCCCCCATGCCGATCTGATAGACATTCCGGCTCATGTCCAAATCGTTCGCATCGATTTTGAGGATCATGAAATCGGTGATGGGTGCCAGGTTGAAAGGCCCTTCGGTGATCGGCTTGCCATTTTTGGACACGGCAGTCGGGAACTGATCGCAAAACGCCGTGGTGCCCTTGCTCAGGCGGTGACTCGAACCCCGCGACCAGCGGCGGCCGAGAAAGCTGCCATCGTTGCTCCAGGCGGCAACAGGTGAACGTACCACGACGTATTGCGACGCCGAAAAAAACGGCCCGTCGCAGTTGAGCGCGCACTGTCCGGCTGCGGTCCTGAACTGAACCGCAGGTTTCCCGTTGATCTGGTTTGCTGCGAGTATCGGCGTGCCGATGCAAGGCAAGCCATGATGCTCATTTCCCGACAAATCCTTCCACATCTCGACCGCGCCTTGGGCATTGGCGGTGACACCGACGCCCGCATCATACCAGCACACCAAGCCGCTGGTCACGGGGAGGACAGCTCCCTTGTTAGCACCCGTCGCTGCCATCCGCGGTTTGACACCGGTGAAAGGGGTGGCGGCCGGTGCCCAGACATCGCTGCCTCCGCTGGATACCTGGCAACGGTAATGGTAGGTCACGCCAAACACCAGCGGTTCGGCGGTGATGGAAAAAGGCGTGTCGGACTTCACGTCTTTGAGCACTTGTTTGTGCGCCCAGTTCGCAGGGGTTGTCCCGCCATCGGCCGGTCCCCAGAAGACAGTGACATCAGCCGTCCCACCGCCGGTCACGGTGCCCTGCAAGACGGTCTTGCCAGCGGGTGAAACCGCCACGCCACTTTTCTGATCTATGCCCGTGGCGGCGTGGGCGGTTGCCAAGCCCGCAAGGAGCGAGACCACCATCATTTTCGCAGTCCAATGCCCCCTGCCCCTACCCAGAAATTGCTTCTCGGCTGAAAGGAATCGCACGGACCAAGTTTCCTTACACTTGTGGGCACCGCGACTTTTAATCAGACAGGAAAGCATTTCAAGGGATAGATTCATACGCGAAAAAAGATTCACACGCGATTCACGCGCCAAACTCAATCACGAAACGCACATTAGCCGATCAATCTTACGTCAGGAAATACGTTTTATTCACGATTATCTTCTTTTTTGCTCATTATTTCTGGTTTTCGGATCAACTAAGTGAGCGACATCCAACTAACCCTCCCAAAATGGTGGTTGTCCCGCAAGATCTCATCGGACTATGGATGGCCGCACATGAAACACCTGATCACCCGGAACCATCATCTCGGTAAGTCCTTTCGCATTTTAGCGGGCCTCCTGATGTCGAGCGTGGTTTCCCTCAGCGGTGCTGAGCCTGCCACGTTTCCCCTGGCGGGGGCGGACGAAAAAACGCCTTCACGCAGCCACTATTTCTCGTGGATCGACAACACCAACGAGGGCGCGACCGAGCACCAGACGCTGGCCAATCTGGAATTCTTCAAATGGCTGCATGACGAATACGGCATGGATCTCGACATCTACGCGCTCGACGCCGGGGCCATCGACACTCCGGGCGGCTACGGCAGCATCGATTCCGAGCGCTTCAAGAAACAGTTTCCTAACGGTTTCGGGCCGATCGCCGAAAAGGCCAAATCGTTCGGTTGCCGTCTCGGTGTCTGGCTGGGTCCGGACGGTTTCGGCGATACACCGGAGGAGGAAAAGGCGCGGACCGAGATGTTGGTCAAGTTGTGCCGGGACTACAACTTCCACCTCTTCAAAGTGGACGCGGTGTGCGGCCAGCTCCGCAAGGAAAAACAGGGTGCCTTTATCAACATGCTGAAGGAATGCAGGAAATTCACTCCGGACCTGATCGTGCTGAACCACCGCCTGGATCTCGGCGAAGGACTCGCCCACACCACCACCGAACTCTGGGCCGGTGAAGCCTATATCGACGTCTGGCGGGGCAACGATAAGACGGCCACCCACAATCGCGCCATCACCCTCGAGCTCGGAGTGCCGCTCGATGAGGTGACGGGAAAACCGAAACGGCTGGTCGAGGATCACGGCGTCTGCCTCTCGTCATCGCTGGACTATTGGGAGGACGACTTGTTTCTCCAGGCATTTTCGCGAAACCTGATTTTGGCTCCCGAGTTGTATGGCAGCCCCTGGTTCCTGCGCGACGACGAGTTTCCGAAACTCGCCCGCGTTTACAATCTCACCCGCAACTACCGCGACATCCTGCCAGACGGCATGATGATCAAGGACAAGGCGTATGGACCAAATGCCGTTTCGCGCGGCAACGGCAAGACACGCATCGTCAGTCTGTGCAATCCAACCTGGAATCCGGCGACCTACACCGTGACGATCGGCGCGGATATCGGTCTTGATGGCGAGGGTCCGTATGAAGTCCGGCGCTTCCATCCTTCTGAAGAAATTCTTGGATCCTTCACGAAAGGACAAAGCGTCAAAGTCACGGTGCCAGCCTTCCGCAGCCAGGTGATGATCGTTTCCAGCGAGCCTTCGAAGGAACTCGGCGTCAAGGGCTGCGCCTATGAGGTGGTGCGTGATGTACCCGGCAAGCCGGCCACCCTGAAGCTGTTAGGGATGCCGGGAACAAGCGCCAAAATCTCCCTGCCGGCCCAGCCGCGAAAATTCGCCAAGGCCACACTGGATGGGAAACCTGCCGAATCGCTTCTAACAGGAAAGACCCTGGATGTTTCGTTCCCGGGCCCGGCTCTCAAGCAGCCGTGGCACCGCAAGCTGACCGAACTCAAGCCAGTGGAGGTTCCCGCCGATGCCGAGGCGCTCTATGAAGCGACCTGTTACGCCGCCGACAACAATGCCATGGAGGTCCGTTCGATCTTCCGTTCCGGCCCCACGAAACTGCCGCAGGTGAAGGCCTCCCGTGACGCGTTCTTTGGCCAGAAACTACTGGTGGAGCGCGGCGTTTGGGACCGCTACCTTTTCGACAAAGATCCGGGAACCTTCTTTCGCCTTTCGCAGAGCGCCATCTGGGACGGTGCCCTCCGTATCGATATGGGAAAAACAGCAAAGGTCGATCAATGGATTCTCCAGAACGTCGATGCCGGATTCAAACCCAAGGAAGCTTTTGTCTCGGCCGATTTAAATACCTGGAGCGCCGTGCCGTTGAAAATCGAGCCTGAGAACACGGTCGAAGCCACCGTGTTGAAAGGCAGCTATTCGGGAACCAAGGAATGGCAGACGATTCAGGTGAACCGCATCACCATCGATGTGCCGGAGCCGCTACGAAACATGCGCTACCTGAAGATCCCGGGCAAGGCGGTCAACGTCGGCGAGGCCACTGCCTACCAAAATGGCTCGCCGATCGATGGAACGGGCTGGCGGGCTTCCAATGTGTTCGCGGACTATACCAAAGCCCCCGCCAAGCAGGCATGGAGCGGATCGTTCCGACTCGATGAAGCTGCAACAGGTTCCTATTTGGTCGTTCCATGCAACGGCAAACACGGCCGAGACGGAGCCTATGCATCATTGCGAATCGATGGCCGCTGGGTCGGCGCGCCAAGCCGAGCCAAAGCCTATCCGGCGAATCCGTGGGAAACTGGCAATGGCCACCCAGACGACAATTTTAGTTATTTTTTCCCGGTAACCGAAGACATGATCGGCAAATCCATCGAGGCCGTCGTGCTGCAGTTCGAGTCCGAGGGCAACCCGAAGATCCCGCTCGGAAAGTTCACCTCCGAAGTCTGGATCACCGCCTACCCAATACCTTACGCGGCGAAGGAACTGGTTCTGGAGGAATGAGGAGTGTCGGCATCTTGCCAACACATTTTCCTGATTCACCAACACGAAGAACGAGGGCGAGACGCCCAATACTGGTAGTTTAAGAATTTTAACCGCAGATAAACTCAGATGGACGCAGATTAAGAACACAGATAAAGAATGAATTTTCCCTCTGCTTATCTGCGTTCATCCCGTCCATCTGCGGTTGAATTTATCCTACTCTTAATGGCTAAAATGACAGGATTGGGCGAGACGCCCACGCTCCTTGATTAAGGACTCCTCAGCTACTTGACTTCGTGGTAATCGGAAGTGGCGGTGAGTGGTCCACTTTTCACGTTCAGGAAACAGGCGGTGGTTCCTGCTGGCAGCGCGGCGTCCGCAAGCCAGCGATCACCGGACTTTGTTAGATTGGCCGGGGACTGGATCCATTTGCGGGAGCCGGTGATGCCGGAATCGGTGGTGGAAACAAGGACGGCTGTATCTAACAGCTTTATCGAATCGAACGACGCATGGAGCTTTTCGTTCTCGAGTTTGGAGGACGTTTGCAAAATCCATGGGCGCCCCTTCTTGAGAACGCTATCGGCAAACGCAAACCACTCGGGCCGATCTGTTAGATTGCCGTGGCCCATGCCGGGAATCAGGCACAGTTCCGAAAAACCATGGCTCTTCTTTGTACTCGATAGAGCGAATGCATCCATGGAAAAAGGTGCATCCTCCGGCCAAGAGAGCCAAAGGACAGGCATGGCGGCCCGATCCAAACGAAGGTTGGCATCCCAAACCCTTTTATAAACTTCGTTGTTTGCCAAGTTGGCGGCGTATTGGTTCGGAATGACGTCGAGTCCGCCACACCCGTAAACGGGAATGGCAAAGGCATAGCGCGTGTCGATACCAATCACCGTTGAGGTGATGACTCCGCCCCACGAGCAGCCGACGATGCCGATTTTGTCAGGGTCAACTTCAGGCAAGCTCCGCAGCAAGGCTGCGGAACGTCCCGCGATGGCGACGCATTGATACATCCACTGGTCCTTGATCGGAACTGCCGAATCGCCGAAGATGCCGGGGCGCGCCGGGCCGCCATCCGGGAGCCTTTGAGATTGGTCTGTCTGGCCTTCCAGCGACATGCTGATGGCGGCATAGCCGTGGTTGTTCCAATTTTGAACCCAAGCCTTCGAAGCGGTTCCGCCCCCGCCGTGCACCAACACGACGGCAGGAATCTTACCCGCGCGTTTTTCAGGAAGGCCGAGCCATGCAAAAACTTTGGTCGGTTTGCCCTGATAATCCGGCCCCTCGTAGAGGATCGGCTTGAGGTTAGGAGTGGCATCGCCCCTCTCCATAATCTGATATTTGGGAGCTTCGGTCAAATTTCCAAGCGCTTCAACTTCGGCCTTCATTGCCTGGTAGTCGGGAGCCTTGCCTGTGGCAGTGGGCTCAACCGCTAACAGTATTGGAGCAGCAAGACATAGAGTTACTAGGAGGTGGATTAGTTTTGTTTTCATGGTGACGTGAAGAAGTCGCGGAGGACCGTCAACTTGGGCGCTATTCGAGGTTTGGCGGGCATGGGTAAGTAGCGCAGGAAGAGGAGATTGATTGACGAATGATGATTGCTGATTTTGGATTTTGACTCATAGCTTTGATTTTTTGAGGACCTTCTTTGCGTGTTTTCCAGCGATGAGATCGTTTGCAGGCAGTCCTTTTCGACCTAATCCAGAGTGATAGTAGTCCCGATGCACAAAAGAATGCATTCTGCAACTTGTGGCGATCGGGCTACAGGGGTCCGGAAGGGAAATTGAACAGCCAGAAGTTGCGGCCCGAGCTGTTCATCACAACCAGCATGCCATTTGGGAATTTGGGACCTAGTGGCCTTGCTGTCACCTCGATACCGTCCGTTTCATCCGCGGTGGATTCCATTACGGCAATGGGAGCGTCCGCGCTCTTTTCGGCATTTTCGAAGATGTAATACTTACTCCCGCCGATGATCTGGTCGGTGCAGACGGAGAGGGTCTTGCCGCCCAGCGGATAGAAACCGACGCCTTCCCGATCACCTTTCCACCCCGCTTTCCCGATCACATTTACTTCCTTGTCGGCCCCCGGCGCGTCGGGGTCGGCCTTCCATACCCGATACCCAAACCCTTCGTCGCTGTAGACCACCAAGCCGGCTTTGTCATCGACGGCTATGGACTCGATCTCGCCTACGCCGCTCCAATTTCCCAGCACGCGCACCATTTCCAGGTTGACCTTGCCATTCGCTGCCGACGCCAGGCGATACTGGCCGAGATATCCGCTTTTGGGCCCGGTCTTTCTACTGACGAAGGCATGAACCGATCCATCCGATGGCCGCCTGTATAACGCAATTCCCATCGGCTCGGAGGCGCCCCCAGTTTCGCCTTTGAAAACAGAGGTGTCATCGCCGGTGATATCGGTAAGTGTTCCCTGCTTCTTGTCGATCTTGAAGATCACCAGGCGCTTCTTGTTGCGTTCTGTGGCGACGGCGATATCTGTCTCTTCACCGTTGATCTTCAGGCCGTACTCGACATCCACGTTATTAGGCCTGTCAAGGTTGAGTATCTTCTGACGGGTCTTGCCATCGAGATCGAAAACATAAATGCCCCCCTTTGCTGGATCTTTGCCCTTATCAGTCCCGATGATCAGACTCTTGGAGGCATCCGACGGATGGATCCAGATTGCGGGATCGTCGGCATCATGGGCGACGGCTTCTGTCTGCACGGCTGGCGCGATTTTGATGGCCTTGGTGTCGGCACTGACAGGGCCTGCACTCAGAAGGAGTACCAGCGAGATACCTGTTTTTGCTGCTGCGGAATTAGTCATATGTTTGAGAGCCTGAGGAAGCCTGGGTTCGATAGACGCTTATTGCTAGGAAATTGCTTTTAGGGTTAAGGCCTTTGAGAAAGCTCATGTGAGGATCGGAGGGCGGGGAAATCGGTCGTTTCACCCATGGCGTTCCTCGACAACCTGAGCAATGCGAGTCGTGTCTCCTAAGAGGTCCGAATGTTCCATTTTTCCATGGCCGAGAGGAAAGAATCCCACCCCTTTCGGAGGCAGGGTCGGAGATCTCTTTCAGTGCACATGACTGAAGGCCTGCCCCTTGGTCGTGAGTGTTTCATTCCGTGCGCTCTTACTGCTTTGGCAGGGAGGTGCAAATTGAACGTATCATGGTTGTGAGTGTGATACTTCAGAGCGGGAAACTGGCGTTTAGTGGCGTCACTTCTGGGGCAGAGGCACTTGCGCGGGGGTGCGGAGGTAGCCGATGAGGTCGCGGACTTCGTTATCTTTGAGGGTTTTGAGCAAGCCCTCAGGCATCATCGAAACCGGAGATTTTTCGCGGGAAAGGATCTCGGATTTGGTGACGATGCTGTCCTGCCCCACGAGGCGGAGCGTGAGCTGTTGGTTATCTTCAGCAACGACTGTGCCAGAGAGGGTGCGGCCATCGCGAGTGGTGACGATCACGAGTTGATAGCTATCCTGCATGACCTCGCTGGGGTTGATAATCTGCGAGAGGATGTAGTCTAGATCGGCGCGATTTGAGCCGGTAAGCTCGGGGCCGATGATGCCGCCTGCGCCGTAGAGTTTGTGACAGGCCATGCAGGTGCGCTCGTAGATGGCGCGGCCCTGACTTGTGTCAGCTTTGGCAATTTCGGCATCGGTTAGCATGGCTTTATACTTCGCTATCTCGGCCTGCTTGTCGCTGGCGAGCTGGGTGATGGGACCCCAAAACTCGACGAACGATGGCCCGAGCACGCGGTAGAGTTGGCGGGCATCAGAGGCGGTGACATCGGTCTTCGGAATGGCCTTGTTTTTCAACGCAGCGACCAAGGCGCTCGCGTTGCTGCGGCGTGTGGAGAGCGTGAGCACAACCTCGGCTTTCTCGGCAGCGGAGAGCGTAGCGTAGCGCTTGATCAATGTCGGCGCGACCTGCGGAGCATCGAACGAAGCCAGTGCGCGGATGGCATCGCGGCGGATGGCGGGTTCATCGAGCAGCGACATGACCACCGGGAGAGCTGCGGCATACGCATCGCGGGCAAAGGCGGTTAGGATTTGTCGGCGACGCTCAATGGGTGCTGCCTTGTCCTTGAGCACGGCAAGCTGCGCATCTGCGGCTTTGGCATCGCCAAACAGCTGACCGATTTGTGCGGTGAAGTCGGTGAGCTTGGCATCCTTGGTTGCGTCCAGCGCGGCAAAGGCTTCGTCCCAGTTTTTCGGCTTCGTGACCCCATTGCGGCCCAGTGCTTTGAGCCCATCACGCACGCCTTCTACAAGCTGGAGACGCAGGGCGAGATCGGTGTTGCTCAGCAGTGCGGCAGCCACGGGTTCGAGCTGTTTGGCGGCAACGGCGCGGCGGGCAATGTATGGCACGAGCAGCGGGATCTTGCTTTGGGTGGCGAGTGCCAACGCACGCGTGGCATCGGCTTCCACCATCGGCTCGATACCAAACCAAAGCATCTTCGGCAAGTTATGATCCGCAGCGTCCTCAGCATGGGCGACGAGTTTGTTAGCAATGGGCCAGCGGTCCGCCCGTGGCATGCGCTGGAGCGCCGCAGCGAGGTAAAGACGCACGATGGGCGAGCTGTCCTTCTCCGCCATCGCCGCAAGCTTTGCCAAAGCCGCTGGGCTGTAATTACGATCTTCGCCAAGCAACTGAATGGCCCAGCCACGAACATACGGCTCGGCATGATCGAGCAGCGGCAGCAAGCGATCCGCGGGGAGATTCTGCGTGATGTGCAAAGCCCAGAGTGCGCGGAGTTGATGCGCGGAGGTTTTGGATTGCGCGAAGAGTTCCCACAGCTTTGCGGGCACAGCGGCATCGAGTTGGCCAGCAGCAGCACGGTGCTGAAGCAGCACGCGGGCACGGCGGCTATACCAATCGTTGCGATGCGTCAGCAGGCCGACGAGTTCGAGGTCGGACTGCGCGGCGAGATTAATCCCGGTCTTTCCTGGCAGACCCTTGGGCGCGAGGCGGTAGATGCGGCCGGTATCTTTGTCGTGGACGGCAGAGCCACAGATTTCGGTGTCATGCCAGTCGAGCACATACGCTGCGCCATCGGGCCCGATCTCCATGCTGAAACCCACCCATGCATTGTCATTGGCGCAGAGCGGTTCATCGC
This sequence comes from Verrucomicrobiaceae bacterium, assembly GCA_027485615.1. Lineage (GTDB taxonomy): Bacteria > Verrucomicrobiota > Verrucomicrobiia > Verrucomicrobiales > Akkermansiaceae > Luteolibacter. Next base: position 13,320 of record JAIXQS010000157.1, on the reverse strand, counting down.
CATGATGACCGATGAAACCCGAGCCACTCGGCTTAAGGATGTCCGTGATCACATTATGCTCATGAATATTCGCCATCATGATGCGGTCGCGGTATTCCTTGGGAAACTCGTCGGCGAGATAGATGCGCGCACCGCCGTGTGCGGAGCGATGGCGATGATCGGCGATGGTCTTGATGTCATCATAAACGTGAGGGTTGATGTGCCTACCGCCCTGGCGGTGATAGATACCGCCGGGGATGACATGCCAGAGATGCGGGATCACGCAGGCGGTGATGAAAATCTGGCCGTGGTCATTGAAATCGATTCCCCAAGGATTGCTGAAGCCGTGCGCAACGACTTCGAAGAGATCCTTCGTGGGATGATAACGCCACACACCACCGTCGATGTATTGGCCATCTTTGACCGGAATCTCGGCAGGGAACGAATCGCCCTTACGGAAGATCTTGCCGCCATCGGCCGGCTTGCCCACGGTTGAGCGTGTGGCGAAGCCCTGGCAGCCGTAGAGCCAGCCATCGGGTCCCCAATGGAAGCTGTTTAAGGTCTCGTGGCGATCCTGAATCCCCCATCCGGTGAGGCGAACTTCGAAGGCTCCGTCGGCTTTGTCATCACGATCCTTGTCGGGCACGAAGAGCAGATTGGGTGGCGCGCCGAGCCAGAGTCCGTCGAACCCGACCGCAATGGCGGCGGGAAAGGGAATGCCTTCGAGGAAGACTTGCCGCGTGTCGAACTTCCCATCTCCATTGGTGTCTTCGAGAATCAGGATGCGGCTGTTGCCATCGGCGGAGAAACCGGTCCCGCGCGTTTCATAATCCCGATTTTCCGCGACCCAGAGACGGCCGCGATCATCCCAGCAGAACGCCATCGGCTGGGTGATCATCGGCTCCACCGCGGCGAGCTTCGCCTCAAAACCTTCAGACACGGTCATCTTGGCAAGGGCTTGCTCTCCCGTCAGAAACCCAGCGGCTTTGCCTTCCGCTTTGGCGATGCCCCACATCACGGCGTCAGAACCTTGGCCCGTGTATTTTTTCCATGCCTCCAAGAGCGCGACATCGTTGAGCTTGCCGGTGTAGACCACAAACTGGTGCTGCACCGTCTCAGTCTTGCCCTTGGCGATCTTCCAATCGCCCGTAATTGCCCGGCAAGGCCCCACACCCATCTGCCCATCGACACGCCACGGCTGCGGATAGCCTGCATTTTTTGGATGATCAAAAATCGCGATGTGCGCCTGGTCGTCGCGGCCATCCAGTTTCATGCCCACATCCATCCAGATCGAGCGCTGTGCTTCTGCACGCGCGTTGCCTTGGCGCACGCTGTTCATCACGCCGCCCTCCACGCCGGGTTTCCACGGCATGCGCAGGAAAAGGCCACCGTAAGGTTGCTTCGACATGGTCAGGTCCACGAGCCCTTCGCCCTTCCATTCGAGATCCAGCAAATAGCGGCCATCGCTATCGCGCATCGTCCATACCTGTGTCTCGTTCATCATCGGTTTGCCCTCGGCATCGAGCAGTTGATACACCGTCGTCCACTTCACCGACTCACCTTTAGCCACCAGCACCTTGCTAGACAGCTTGCGCCAGAAGGCCGCGCCTGGATTGTGAAAAAAGTCGCGCCCATTAATCTGCTTCAGCCCCCAGTAGAGACCCGTCTGATGCTTGTGATGCCCTGGGCTATATTCCGTCAGCACGCCCTTCCCATCCGGAGCGACAATCGGATGGATGTAAGGCCGAAAATCCGGGCGCGCATTTTGCGTGAGGATTGCCTCCTTGCTGTTCTCGCGATACACTGATATGGTGTTCGTCGCTTCGTCCTGACGCAACGTGAGCGCCGCAGCATGAACCAAAGCCCCGGTGCTGGCGAGAAGGCATAGGGTTAGAAACGATAGGGGAAGTTTTGCTTGCATTACGATAAGTAAACTCCTTCTTCTTCATTAGTCCATAGGCCAGTTCTGCCAAAAGTTGTTAACATCCTGCCATGCCTGCCAAATCAATTCAGAACGCTTTCTTCGCTAGCATGACCGATCCGCAGGCCTTCCGGCTCATGTTCGATCAGCAGCCCAATGTGTTTTTCTTCGTGAAGGATCTCGAGAGCCGCCTCATCGTTGCCAGCGGGCCGATGTTGGCCCGCCTGGGCCACGAACGTGAAGCGGATGTCATCGGCAAACTTGACGAAAATTTCTACCCCGAGCAAGCCGCCAAAGCTTACCGCGCCGATGACGCGCTCGTCTTCCGCACCGGAAAACCGTTAATCAATCGCCTCGAAGTCTGGTATGACGAGCAGCGCACATTGACTTGGTTCCTCACCACCAAGGTTCCGCTGCGAGGCAAGAACGGGAAGATCATTGGGCTCATGGGCCTCACTCGCCGCGATGAAGGTCGCAGCCGTCATCAGCCCAGCAACGAAGTCACACTCATCGTCAGCCGCATCCAAAAGAACACCGGCCGCATCCTCAGCACCGCCGAACTCGCCCGCGAATGCGGCCTCTCCGAGCGCACGCTGTATCGCAAGATCCACCAAGCCCTCGGCGTCACGCCCTATGAACTCATGCTCCGTATCCGCATCGAGTCTGCCGCCGAAGCCCTCATCCAAACCACCGACAAAGTCATCGACATCGCCCATGCCCATGCTTTCTGCGACCAAAGCGCCTTTACCCAACACTTCCGCAAACGCATCGGCCTAACGCCGAAGCAGTTTCGAATGCTGCACCAAGGATAGCGGCGCTCATCAGGGCTTCAGACTAATTGCCAGTAAAATGCTTTTAGGGTGAAGGTCGTTGAGAAAGCTCATGTGAGGACCGAAAAATGCTACCAAAAGGAATGTTGGCAAAATGTGCGAGCTGGCTAGGCTCGGCGCAGTGGATCGATCAATTAATCGTCAAATAATGATTTATTTTTGACAATTAACGACAGTTTACTCTAGGGCATCTGGTGTCCGAATCACTTCATTTGATTCAATTTGCTTAAGTATCTCCCACTTCATTCGGACCACACTGCGGATATGGATTATATCGAAAATCGCTATGAGAACGTTTAAATATTTTTGCATGATGTTGTGGGTTTTGACCGCTTGCGGTCATGCAGCACCCGCCAGCAGGTTGAACGTGCTTTTGATCCTTACCGAGGACCAGGGATCGCACTTTGGATATGCGGGGACACCCGGAATCCTGACGCCGAACATGGATGCGCTGGCGGCGTCGGGTGTTTATTTCCAGAACGCGTTCGTCGCCTATCCGGTTTGCTCCGCTTCCAAGGCGGCGTTGCTGACGGGGCGTTGCAGCCATGTGAATGGACTACTGAACAACACCGAAAACTATCACAAGCCCGCCTCGCAGCTGACTCCCGCCGAGGTAGCGGGCCCCATCTACCGCAAGCATCGCGTCCGGGACGGGATTCCCACCCTCATCGAGAAACTCCACAAGGCTGGCTACTATCAGGGAGTCACCCACAAGCTGCACGTCGCGCCGGTCGAAAAATTTCCTTACGATGAATTTATCCACCATCCTCGGGGGGAAAGTGCCACCAGCTTTATCAAAAAGGCCGGGAAAGCCGGCAAGCCGTGGTTTCTCCTATACAATATTTCCGACTCACACCGCAAATTCCCGGACAGCGACAAAACGCCGATCCGCGTAAATCCCTCCGAAGTCAAGCTACCCGCCTTTCTGCCGGACACCCCGTTGGTGCGGAAGGATTGGGCTGAATATCTAGCCGCCATCGAGGCGGCGGACGTTTATGTCGGTCAGGCTCTTGCTGCTTTGAAGGCCAGCGGGCAGGAGGAAGAAACCATCGTCATCTTCTTGGGAGATCACGGCCCGGCGTTCAACCGTGGAAAAATGAATCTCAACGACCTCGGACTTCGCATCCCACTAGTGGTCCGCGTGCCCGGAATGGGGCATGGAGTCCGGGCGAAAAGCCTCGTCAGCGAACTGGACATCACTCCGACGATTCTCGACCTGATCGGCCTCCCGCCGCTTCCCAAAGCCGAGGGGCTATCCCTCCGGCCCGCACTGGGAGGGGGCGATGACGTGAAAATTCACGACTACATCTTTGCTGAGATCTCCCACGCTCCCATGACTCCGGACGGAGGGATGCAGGAGCGCTCGGTTTTCGACGGCCGGTTCCATCTCATTGTCCGTGAAGGTGAAAACAAGCCCCGCCAAGTCAATGAGGACCAGAAATTCTGGCCGAAATGGGGGAACCGCACCTATGCCGAGACCGTCCGGGTGAAGGACAAGTTTCCCGAGGCCTACCGTTTCCTCACTTGGATGGACCCTCAATCGCTTGACGGCCATCCTCCACGATTCGAGTTCTATCACACGGCTGCGGACCCGGATGAAATGAAAGAGCTCAGCGGGGATCCGGTCCATCGCGATGACTTCAAGCGTCTCTACCTAGCGCTTCGCAAATGGTCGAAGGCGACAGACGACCGGGCGATGAAATACGACAAAGCACCCTGACCCAACCGTGGCGGACATCGCCGCTACCGAAAAATGCGGAGTCTCGCTCTATCCCCGTGACAACAGCGAGGATTGGAGCGACGCGATCAAGCCTTTGGGAGAGGGTGATTGCGATCCCAAGGATTTCCTCCGCGCTCTGAAACGCTACCAATTCAAAGGTCCGATCATTCTGCACACCTTCGGCCTGATGAAAAAGCCGAACAGCCGCTACAAGTCGCCGTTTGAAGCCGAAGTGGATTGCGAGAAACCCTAAAAATCGGTCACAGCATGAAGCTCATGACAGAACATGACTGAAGGCCTGTCCCCGGGTCATGGCCCCGGCCTGCAGTTGCGACCGGACCCCGGTCCATGCCAAATGTTTCTTTCCCTCGTCTGGATGTCGTGCTAAAGAAGGCCAATGTACTACCGAATTGCAAGTGCCTTGCTGATTCTCGCCTTCACGGCCGTAGCAGAGCCCTTGAAAACCTTGGCCGAAATCCGAGCCCTTTCAAGCGAGCAAGCCGCGCAGGACTTGCCGGTGGAGGTCGAGGGCACGGTCACCTATTTCGACGCGAACGCGGAGAATTACGGCGAACCTGAAGGCTTGATTCTGAACGACGGCACCGCTGGATGCTACGCTTCTTCCGCCGTGCCCTTCAAGGAGCGTGAACGGATTCGGCCCGGCACACGGATCCGTGTCAAAGGGATTACCAACCCGAAATCCTATTTCCCCAATATCAGGCAGGCCGAAGTGGAAGTGCTCGGCCAAGGCACCTTGCCCGAACCCCGCCGCATCAGTGGCCGCGACTTGTTCAGCCCTTCGGTGGATGCCGATTGGGTGGAGGTCGAGGCAGTGGTGGTGGGAGTCGAGCCGCGCGGCTTGTCGTTCACTGTGGTGGTGGAAATCGATGGCAGGACCTTCAAGGCGGAAGTCCCGAAAACGGAGGACGCGCAACAGCGGGTGGCCACGCTCATGCAGCGGCGGGTGCGGTTGCAAGCAGGGGTCGGCACCATCTCCAATGACTTGCAGCAACTGACGGATCGCCACTTTTTCGTCCCGTCATTTGACCAGTTCATTCCGGTGGAAGGTGCTTTCATATTGGCGGCTGCGCCGCTGCGCGCCGTGGGCACACTTCTTTTAGGCGACCACAGCATCGAGGATCCGGTGCGTGTGCGCGGGGTGATCACCCAAACCGACAGCACTGGATTCTATCTTCGGGACAAAACCGGCAGCACCCATGTCCAGGCCGCGAAATCGTTTCTGTATCAGCCTGGTGATCAGGTGGAGGTGGAGGGATTCGCCGCACTGGCCCCTTTCCGCCCGATCCTGAGGGCCGCACGGATCGTGCATTTGGGAAAAACCGCCTTGCCCGCACCGACGCGCCTCAAGCCGCAAGATAAGGTCGCTATCCATCTCCACGATAAGCGCGTGGTGGTGGATTGCGTGTTTGTTACCCTTCGGCAGGGGCTGCAGAATACCGTCCTGCAATGTCGCCAGGGAGACAGTTACTTCGAGGCATGGCTGCCAGAAAACTACGATCTTCTCCTGCGCTCGGGTGACCAACTGCGTCTGACCGGCACCTACGAGGTGACCACCAGCCGACCGCTGCCGCGCATCGACTGGGCGGACGGATTTCGACTCAACTTACCTGATAGGGAAGCGATCCAGATTCTGGGCACCGCGCCATGGTGGACTCTCGAACGCATGTTTCTGGCGTTTGGACTGGCTTTGGCGGTCCTGTGCATTGTCTTCATCTGGGGCTGGCTGTTGCGCAGAAAGGTGGCGGCCCAATCCGCCATCATTGCCAGACAAATGGAGCAAAGCGTCATCAAGGACGAGCGCGCGCGGATCGCCCGGGAACTGCACGACACTCTGGAACAGGACTTGACCAGCCTCTCGATGCAGCTCGGCAATCTGGCCCCTGCCCTGGACGGTGACCGGAGCCTCGCCCACAAGCTGTTGGCTCTCGCCCGCAGCATGCTGCAGCACTGCCGTTTCGAGGCCCGGGCCGCGGTGAGCGACCTGCGTAACCCGCACTTGATCGAGCGCAGCCTGCCCGATGCGCTGCGCGAATCGCTTCCTCCCGTTGCCGGTCCGGAGGCTCGGTTTGTCTTCGAATTGCACGGCACACCGCAACCTCTCCGCGCGACCACACAGAACCACTTGCTGCGAATCGCCCGCGAGGCGGTATTCAACGCCGCACGTCACGCCCATCCCGAGACCATCCTTGTCCGCCTGTCGTATCAATCGGAAGGCGTGACGCTCGAGATCATCGACGACGGCACCGGATTTGACACCGCAGGCAAGCCGCCCGCCGGGCATTTCGGATTGATGGGGATGCGCGAGCGAGCCAACAAAATCCAAGCGGATTTTTTCATCCACAGCTCGCCGGGCATCGGCACCACGATCCGCGTGTGGCATCTTTTCCCGTCGCCAACTCTTAAACCACTATCATGAAATCAAGCTCCGCCACCCGGATTCTCATCGTTGACGATCATGCGATGGTTCGCCTCGCACTCGCCGGGGCGATTGAAGGTCGTGACGACCTGCTGCTTGTCGGCGAGGCCGAAAATGGGGCAAAGGCGCTCAACCTCTACCGCACGCTGCGCCCGGATGTCGTCACCATGGATTACAAATTGCCCGATTGCGACAGCCCCGAGGTGATCGCCGCAATCACCGCCGAGTTTCCCGAGGCCCGCATCCTGTTGCTGTCCATTTTCGAGACCGAGGAATGCGTTTACCGCGCCACCACGGCCGGCGCGCTTGGCTACGTGTCCAAGGCGAGTGAAGTCGACGAAATGATCACGGGCATCCGTGCTGTGGCTCGCGGCGAAGCGTATTTTTCTGCTGGATTGGAAGCCAAGCTCGGCGAGCGCAGCAGCCGGAACGAAATCTCGCCGCGCGAACTCGAGGTCCTCAACTGCCTCCTGAAGGGGCTCAGCAACAAGGAGATCAGCCTTGCCCTCCACATGGCCAGATCCACCGTCAAACACCATCTTGAGCGCATCTTCACCAAACTCGGCGCGAAGGATCGGACCCAGGCGGTCACCACGGCTGTCCAGCGTGGCATCGTCCGTCTCGAAGACCTTTGAGGCAAGCTCGCGCAGGCAGCACGGGTCAAAACATTGACCTGATCGCCTTAAAAAAGGGCCATTTGACCGTAGTGACAAACTAGCGAGTTGTCGCATGATGGCACCGCCTCGTAGCAATTTGTTGGCTGGTTTCGTCAGAAACCCATGCCAGCAAGCCAATTTCAGTTCAGTCATTCACACCAATATCTTCAAATCAACAAAAAACACGTCATGAAACCACGCCCCCCTTCCACCGCCCGCCTCTCCTTTCCACTCGCCGCCGCCATCGCCGCGCTGTTTGCTTCGCACTCTGCAATAGCCGGCAATACTTGGGACGGCAGCGGCGGCTCAGGTTCATGGAATACGAATGCCAACTGGAACGGGGATACCGCTCCATCCACCGGGACCGCGCTGACCTTCGCCGGCAATGTTCAGAACAGCACGACCAACAACCTCGCCGCCACAGACCCAATTTTCGCAGGCATTCTTTTCACGAACACCGGTGCCGCGAATAATACCAATGGCTTCACCCTCGCTGGCAATCGCATCACCCTCGGCGGCAACATCACCACCACCGCGAACACCGCAGGCGCGACGATCACGGACACGATCAGCCTCAACATGATTCTCAATGGCGATCGGACAATCACCACCAATCAGCAAAACGCCTCCGTCCAGCACAATCTAACCATCTCCGGCATTCTCAGTGAGACCGGGGGGGCTCGCGCACTCACCAAAGCCGGCGGCGGCACGCTTATCCTCTCCGGTGCGAACACCTACACCGGTGCCACCACCATTGGCACGGCGGGATCGGTTGCCAGCGGCGGCACACTCACCGTCAGCGGCGCGGCCGGCACCATCAATGCTTCTTCAGGCTACACGATCAACGGCAGCGGCTCTAGGCTGTTGCTGGATAACACAGCTGGAAATGTCGATCGCCTCAAGAATACCAACGGTGTGACTTTAAACCTCGGCGGTGAACTCAGCTTGACGGGCAATGCCACGACCGACTCCACGGAAACCATCGCGAGCCTCGCCTTGGGCACTGGCTCCAGTATTGTGACAGTCGCCTCGGCGGCCAGCCGTGTAAGTACGCTTGCGGTTACCGGTGGGATCACCCGCACCAACCGCTCCACCGCTCTCGTGCGTGGCACCTCGCTCGCTCAGACCGTAGCCACCAATGTCAGCCGGATCACCTTGGGAACCGCGCCGACGGGAGCTGATTTTGTCGGCACCAACACACTGAGTGGCGGTGCCACCGGTGATAGCACACAGGCGCTGAAAATCGTGCCGTGGCTCTTCGGCGATACCTCGGCTTCTGGCACGGGTAATGGTTTTGTCACCTACGATTCCACCCTCGGCCTGCGCGTCTTGACTGCCGCCCAAATGACGACGCTCTCGGCTGACTCCTCCACCGCCGCCAACCCCGTGAATGCACTTGCCTTCAATGGCACGGTGAATACCTCGGGCTTGACCGTGAACTCCCTGCTTTTCAACACCAATAATCAGACACTCAACGGCAGCGGAGCGCTGACGGTGAACAGCGGTGCAGTGGCCTCTGTGGTGAGTTCAGCAGTGATCGGTAGTGGATATAGCAGCTTGGTCCTCGGCAATGGAGAGGGCATTCTCACCTCCACGACCGGTTCATTTTCGATCAATACTCCGGTTGACGTCACCAGCAGTGGCGGGCTGACCAAAACTGGCGGCGGCAACGTACTCCTCGGGGCAAGCAATCTCTACACGGGGCAAACAACCGTCAACCAAGGGCAGCTAATAATCGGCTTTGGCACGGCAGGCGATCTCGGCAGCAACACCGCCAACATTGTTTTGAACGGCGGTGGTCTTTCCTTCGGACGCACCAATTCCGGCCTCACGCTTTCCAATACCATCAGTGGCAGTGGCTCCGTAACCCAGAACACCGCGGGCGGCACGACGGTCCTCTCCGGCGAGAACACCTACACCGGCACCACCACCGTCAGCGCGGGCACGCTGACGCTAACGGGAAACCGGACGGTGGCCGCCACAGGCGGCTACACCGTCTCGGGGACGGGGACACCGACGCTCAATATCCAAGGCGGAAACTACGGCCTTGGCGGCAATTTCGTGATCGGTTCTAATTCTACCGGGGCCACGACGGTGAATCATTCCGCCGGAACCATCAGCAGCGTGGCCAATGGGATCATCATGGGCAACGGTGCGGGCACCTCCAACTCGTTTTACAATCTCAGCGGCACCGGATCACTCACGTCGGCGAGTATCATCATGGGCTCCAACTCCGGCACCAGCGCGGCCGCCCCTCATACTAACACGATTGCGGTGAGTGGCACCGGTTCGCTCACGAGCACGACCCTGCGCATCGGCCGTTACGATTTCGCGGGTGTGTTCAATACCACCAATACCTTCACCCAGACCGGAGGCACGACTACGGTCACCACCCTGGGTCTCGGCGGAAGTTCAACAAACGCCTCGGACTCCACGGGCCCGATCATTGCCAACCTCAATCTGACCGGTGGCACCTTCAGCGCAACGACCATTGCCTCGCTCTCCGCCGGCGGTGCCGCCAGCGCCTTGAATGCCAACTCGTCCACCATCAACATCGGTGGAACCGCGCAGGTCACGTTGGGGGCCATCCCGACCGCCCGCGGCACGAATTCCACGGCGACCATCACCTTCGATTCCACGACAGGTGGCGGCGGCTTCCTCGCACCGCAGGTGGCCAGCCCGACCTACATGCCCGCCGGCACCTTCACCAACGCCTATCTCACCGCCAACGGCGCAAACTTCAATGTGGGGTCTGGAAAAGACATCACCATCGGCCAGGTGCTGGAAAATGCCCCTGCCGCCGCAGGCACGCTCACCAAGTCCGGTGTAGGCACAATGACCCTCTCCGGCACGAACACTTACACCGGCGCGACCACTCTCAGCGCGGGCACGTTGAGCGTGGCGACCATCGGCAACGGTGGCGTGGCGGGCAACCTGGGCCAGGCAACCAATGCCGCGTCCAACCTGGTCTTCGCTGGCGGCGCGCTGAGCTACAGCGGGGCCACGGCCAGCTCGGACCGCAGCTTCACCATGCAGAACGCCGCCGTGAATATCATTGGCGTCACCAATGCCGCCTCCACCCTGACACTGACCGGCAGTTCACCCACCAACACCGGAGTTCTGCAGAAGGATGGCGCGGGCGGCCTGACTCTGAATCCGGGCGTGGGCGGCAGCTATTCCCTCGGCGCACTCCAATCGAATGGCGGCACCTTGACCTTGAAATCCGGCACCTTCACCACCAGTTCGATAGACCCCACCAGCGGTATTAGTGATTATTTTGTGGGCGCGGGCACACGCAACGGCGGCACTTTGACCGTCGATGGTGCAGCCCTCTCCGTCACCGGCGCGGGAACCCGCCGATTCGTTATTGGCGCTGCTAGCAATGGAACCGGTAATTTGATCAGTGGTTCTATCACTGCCCCTGAGGTGTACATCGGCCACAATGGTGTCGCCACCATGACTCAAAGCGGCGGCACGCTCACCACCAATACCCTGGCTCACATTGACGGGGGTAGTGGAACTTACACGCTGACCGGAGGCACCCTGATCGCGCAAACGATCTATAACGGTACTCTCGGCGCGAATGCATTTACCCTCAACCTGAATGGCGGCACGCTCCAAGCCAGAGAGGGTACGACGAACTTGATCAGAACTCAAGGTGCTGGCACGACGCAAATTTCCGTGTTGCTCGGCACCGGGAACACCCAGATCGACACCTCGGTGTCGAGCGCGACCATCGCGCGTCCGATGGGTGACATGAGCGGCCAAGCAGGCACCTTCACGAAAACTGGAGCGAACACCCTGACCTTGACCGAAGCAAACACCTACACCGGTGCGACGACGATCTCTGGAGGCACATTGGCCTTGGGGGCGAACGGCTCTATCATATCCCCGAATATCATCGTGGGGGCCAACACCACCTTTAATGTCTCTGGCGTTACCGGAGGCTACACGCTTGGAGCAACTCAGACTCTCTCCGGGACTGGCAGCGTGGTGGGTGCAACCGTGGTCGTGGGAACCCTTTCGCCCGGCAACTCGATCGGGACAATGAATTTCAGCAATACCTTGAGCCTCGCCGGCATCTCGAACTTCGAGATCGATCCGTTGCTCGGCTTAGGTCTGAATGCCGACCGGGCGAACGTCACCAATGGCGTAACTTACGGCGGCACCCTCAACGTCCTGTATAGCGGATCGAATTTAAACTTTACGAACGGAATGATCTTCAATCTGTTCGACGGTAGCTCGTTCTCCGGTTCCTTCACAGCGGTGAATCTCCCATCACTCGACGGCACCGGTCTGTCATGGCAGAACGATTTGCTCTCGAATGGCAGCCTCACCATCATCCCAGAGCCGAACGTCGCCGCGCTGATCGGAGCCTTGGGCGGCATCCTGCTCCTGCGCCGCCGTCGCTAATTGAAGGCTGGCTCCCATCGGCCGGATTCATGAGATCTTTCCAAAACCTCGATGAATCCAGTGATCAAACCCATCAATAGAAAATACGGCTTCACCCTTACGGAGCTGCTCGTCGTCATTGTGATCGTCGCTGCACTGGCGGCGATCACGTCCACGCTGGTGCTTCGGATGAAGAAGTCCGCCAATCAAGCCGTCACCACCGCCAACCTGCGCCAGATCGGAGTGGCCTTGATCGCCTACACCGTGGACAAGGGCCGCTTTCCAAGCCTGGACGGCGATCCCGTTTGGGACCGCGCCATCATCGCCAACCTTGGATACGAATCGCCCCTCCCCGGCAATGCTGCGATCAACCGTAGCGCCTACCCGACTCTGGAAAACTCAGCGAAGATTTTCACGACTCCGGAAGACAAGGAAAAACGCGATCCCGCATTCTATGCCCGCAGCTTCGCCATCGTGCCATGGACCACCAATAGCTCCAATGGCACCTGGTTTCGGGGATGGAAAGACCGCCCGTTCAATGTCGGCGTTCCTTACAGTGTCCTCAACGCTCCTGAGAAGGCAGCCATGGTTGTGCAGGGACATCACGGCATTGGTGGCGGAACAGCCAACTATCTCGGTAGTGGAAGCCATGCTTACAAGGACATGGGCGGACCGGTCAAAACTCTCGGCATCACCCAGCAGGTTCTCTTCGCGGACGGACACATCGAAAAGGTCTCCAACCGCATGACCACCTCCCAGTTTGTCGCCAAATACTGGCCGGGCACCATTGGTAATGTAAATTGAAGGAAACGCGCGGAACCCGCGTAATCAAGAGGTCCTCCCAAACCCATGCCATCACGACCGAGACACCGGGCGGGGTTCATGAGATCTTTCCAAAACCCCGATGAATCCAGTGATCAAACCCAACAATAGAAGATACGGCTTCACCCTTACGGAGCTGCTCGTCGTCATTGTCATCGTCGCTGCACTGGCGGTGATCACTTCCATGATGGTGCTTCGGATGAAGAAGTCCGCCAATCAAGCCATCACCACCGCCAATCTGCGCCAGATCGGAGTGGCCATGATCGCCTACACCGTGGACAAGGGCCGCTTTCCAAGCCTGGACGGCGATCCCGTCTGGGACCGCGCCATCATCGCCAACCTTGGATACGAATCGCCCCTCCCCGGCAGCAGTCCGATCAACCGTAGCGCCTACCCGACTCTGGAAAACTCAGCGAAGATTTTCACGACTCCGGAAGACACGGAAAAACGCGATCCCTCACTCTATGCCCGCAGCTTCGCCATCGTGCCATGGACCACCAATAACTCCAATGGCACCTGGTTTCGGGGATGGAAAGACCGCCCGTTCAATGTCGGCGTTCCTT
>JAIXQS010000049.1 GCA_027485615.1 Verrucomicrobiaceae bacterium | reverse complement strand
TTCCCGCCGCCTCGTCGCCTGCGCCGCGCGCGTTCGAGGTGAAAACGGAAACCGCCGTCAGCACCCCGATCCCGAACACGAAGGGCACGTAGAAAAGCGAGTTCGCGAACGTAAGCACCGCCAGTTCCTTCACGCCGAGCTGGCCTATCATCACCGTGTCTGCGACGCCGAGCAGCATCTGGCTCACCTGCCCGATCACGAGCGGGAAGGCGAGTTTCAGCGTGAGCCGGGATTCGGTGAGAAGCGACATGGACGCCAGCCTGTAACCTCGCCCGCGCATGTTGTCACCCGTTATGCGGGTTCAAACTCTTCCTTACGGGAGCCTTTCGGTGATTGATCAGATCACCATCCCCACCAGATCCCTATCCACACGGGCGGCTTCGAGGAAGCTGTCGTCCATGCCGATTGCGATGTCGAGATGCCGCGTGGCGTTGTCCTTGTCTCCAAGCGTCCACAGATAGCAGGCCATATTGTAGTGAAAAACAGGCAAATCGTGGAGGATTTCCGGGCCACTCAGCAAGCATTTACGCGCCTCAACCGTGCCACCCGCCTCATGCAGGCAGTATGCGGCGCTCAGAAAAAAATCAGGCTCGTCCGCCGCCTGCCCGCAAAGCTCCAGAGCCGTCGCCGATGCGTGCGACCAATCACCCTTCGCCATTTGCGCCGAGAGCTTGAGTTCCAACACCCGGCGCTCGCTACGATCATCCCCCGTCAGCGCCGCAAGCTCCTCCAGCGCTTCGTCGGGCATCCCCAGTTCCAACCATCCCGTCGCCGCCCTGATCACCTGCTTCGTTACCATCGCCGAACAGTTAGCAGTTCCCGAACCACTCCGCAACCACCCCCGAGAAGAATTTGAACCGCCAAGCTCGCGAAGTTCGCGGCGAAACCCTCTTCATCCCATTTCCCCAACTCTTCCCTTGAAACACCCAACGCTGCGCCCGCAAACTCCCTCATGCGAAACGAGTTTTACGGAGCCTTCGACACCGAGCGGATGTCCGGGAAATCGGATGCGGGGGATTACCGCACGCCGTTCCAGGTCGATCGTGACCGTGTGCTCCACACGCCCACGTTCCGCCGCCTGCAGAACAAGACCCAGGTCTTCTGGTCCGGCGAATACGATTTCTATCGCACCCGACTCACCCACTCGCTGGAGGTCGCGCAGATCGGGAAATCCATTTCCGCATGGCTGCTGCGCCAGCCCGGCTCCCTGCTTTCCGACAGTTTCTACATCGACCCCGACCTGATCGAGGCGATCTGCCTTTCCCACGATCTCGGCCACCCGCCCTTCGGCCACGCGGGCGAGCGCACGCTGAACCATCTGCTTGCCGGAAACGGCGGCTTCGAAGGTAACGCCCAGACCCTGCGCCTGCTCACCGAGCGGATTTTTTCCGCCAAACACACCGGCATGGATCCCTCGCGCGCCTTCCTCGATGGCATCCTGAAATACAAGACGCTGTGGAGCGAATTGAAGGCCGCCGGCGCACCTCCGAAAAATCATTTCATCTACGACTCGCAGGCGCGCTTCCTCGACTGGGCGCTGGCGGGAAATGATTTCCCTGCGGAGCTGTCACCAGGCAAGGAGCGCGATTCCTTCAAATCCATCGAGTGCCAGATCATGGATTGGGCGGACGACACCGCCTACTCGCTCAACGACCTCTCCGACAGTGTCCGCGCCGGTTTCCTGCACGTCGAGAAAATCGAAAACTGGGCGCAGGAGAAAGGGATCGACTTCACGGAAGGCACCCCGCTCGGCGATCTGATGCGTGCCATCCGCAGGCGGAAAGTGGATCCCTTCGTCGGCAAACGCATCGGCGCATACATCCGCGCCACATCGCTGGAGAAGGATGTGAATTTCCTCTCCGCCGCCACGAACCGCTATAAATACCGCCTCACCGTCGATCCCGCAATCCGCGCCGAGAGCGAGCTTTTCAAGAAACTCGCCTTCGACGTCGTCTTCCTCTCCCCGCAGCTTAAACAACTCGAGCACAAGGGCTCCCGCATGCTGCGCCAGCTCTGGGAAACACTGGAAACCCGCTACGTGAAGGGCGAGCGCATCGACGGCCAGGATTTCCAACTCCTCCCTGCGGATACCGTCCGCGAAATCGAACAAGCCCCTGATGCCGAAGCCCGCGCCCGCCTCGTCTGCGATTACCTCGCGGGCATGACCGACGGCTACGCGGCGAGAACCTACAAGCGACTGTTCTCGCCCGACTTCGGCTCGATCAACGATCTCTGAACGGATTATCGCCCGCCTGGTGCGGGTTCGCAGTTTTCCAAGACCACGGCCTGTGGGGGCGCGGCTCCGTCGGGTTTTGCGGGTGGGAATTCAGGGAAATGATTCCCTTCGATTTTGAGATTCGATGTCGAGGTCACGTGAACGAGCGGCCACACGCAGTCCTCGAAGCGGTTGTTGAGGATGGAAATGTTGCGTAGCGCACCGGCCGGCAGGATCTCGCGGTTGCCGCCATGGGCATGAACCTGGATCGGCGTTTGCAGGCAGCCTTTGATGACGTTGTCCCTGACCACCAGATCGGAGGACATGCCGGCTTCCATCCACCAGAATTCCGGGGAAACCAGCACGGCCGCCATGCGGCTGTTGGTGATGCGGTTGCCGCTCACTTCGCCGTTGCTCGCCTTGATGAGGACGCCGCGCGAGCGGTTGTGCCCGAAGTCGCAGTCCTTGACGGCAAAGCCATTGCCAACCCTCAGCGGACAACAAACCGCGGAACCGGCGGGCACCTCGATTTCTCGATCCAGCGTAAGCGTGTAAAACTGCGCCTTTCCTGTCAGAAGCCACGTCCGGATGTTCTCGTTGAGGCCGAGCTTTTGGACCAGGTTTTTTTCCTCCCCGGTGATCGGCGCGGGATCCGGCTGCATATCGGTGACCACCGCATCCGGCGGGCGCGACCCCGAATAGGGCAGGAACTCCACCGGATCGCCGACCTTGATCTTGAGCTGGTTGTTGAGAACCGCGATGCGCACGAGCCGACCTTGGGCGCCGCTCACGTAATGGTATTTCCCGTTGATGTTCACGCAGTCGTCGCCCTGGAAACGTGCCGTGCATCCGATGATGGCGGGGCCCTTGGCGGCATCCTTGCTGTGAAACGCATCGGCATTCAGCGAACGCATGCGCGGCTGGTCGCGTTTCACGGGATCGTCCTCCGGGGCGCGGCGATCCACCTTGCAGCGGATGTATTCGGAACCATCACAGTCGTATTCGAGAAAGCCGAAACAAGGCGAGGCGAAGACGGTGATGTCTTCGAGACGCACTCTCTTGCAGCCCTGCAACTCGACGGCGTGGGGCGATGCCTGTTGGCCGGAATGGTTGTTCGTCACGAGGATGTCGCCCACCTGCTCGGTGTCGTTCAGGGGATCGAACCGGTAGTTTCCACCCTTTCCAACACGATAGCGGTGTTCCCCGAGCGCCTCGATTTTCTGATCCCATGAAGCGTCCCCCCTGCGGAGTTCGCCCGTCGCCGGGTCATAGATCTGGATGCGTTCCTGCAATTCGTTTTCCGGATATCCCTTCGCCACCTCGAAATCCATCCAGCTCTTGTCGGGTGCCATGGCGATGATTTTGCCCTGGGTGAAAGGCAGTGGATCGTAGTCCACGGTCAGCCCGCGGAGGGTGACGTTCGTGCAGTTTTCGAAAAACAACGCGCGGACGGTTGACGTGCAAACCAACTCGACGTTTTCGGCGATGATTTCCACATCGGAGAGATCCTTGAAATGCAGATGGCCGCCGTTTTCCGCCTGCACACGATAGCGGCCTGGCGGAATGACGATACGCTTGTTTCCGGCGGCGAGCTCCGCAGCGATCAAGGCGCGGAGGTCGGCGGAAGCTGTGTCATCAAGCGGAGCAGGTTCCCGGTCGGTGGAGTTCACCCAGCCGGTTTTCATCTTCTCACCCTTGAGATAGCGGTCATACAGTCCGCGTTCCTTGCCTGCGTAGGGGTAGTTGTCAAACACCTCGCCATGGCCGGAGATGCGCGGGTCTTCCTGATCCTTGAGTTTGGCCAGCAACTGCGTTTCCAGTGCGGCGCGGCGCGATTGCTGCTCGGGCACGGCGGCGAGGTTGTTCACGCAGTCGGGGTCGGTTTTCAGGTCGAACAGTTCTTCCGGCGGGCGTTTTCCGAAGCACAGCAGCCAGTGGGGATCGTTCGGTTTGGAGCGGTTGGCGGTCAGGATTTCGGTTTTGGTCGGGCTGCCGTCGGTGTTGAGGTAGCCGGTCTCGGGATTGCCGGATGGCCAGCGATCCGGGGTGAAATTGCGCGAGTAGAGCCAGCCGTCCTTGATGATGCTTCGGATTGGGTAGCCCTGGTCGTGCGGGCGCCCGACGTCGTGCCGTTCCTGGCCGAGGATGACGTGGTCGCGTCCCGGCTGGATGGCGTCGGTTTTGCCGGATTTAAAAACATCGGTGAGACTGATGCCCGAGGTGGGAGCCATGCCGGACTCCGCCCACGGGATCCCGGCGACGTCGAGAAAGGTCGGGGCAAGATCCACGAAGCTGACATAATCGCGAACCACGCGACCGGGGGATTTGATGCCGCCTTTCCATAACACGGCGAAGGGAAGATGGTTCGCGGCTTCGTAGAGGTTGCCCTTTTCACGGGGAAACGGACGGCCGTTGTCCGAGGTCACCACGATGAGGGTGTTTTCGAGCTGGCCGCGTTTTTCCAACTCCCCGATGACGCGTCCGAGGTGGCGGTCGAAGTGTTCGACTTCGAGCGCGTAGTCGAGCATGTCATTGCGCACGGCGGGCGTGTCCGGCCAGTAGGAGGGCACGCGTTCGATGTCGGTGATTTTTTTACCCCCTTTGGAAACACCCGTGCCGGATTCGTAATCTCGGTGGGGTTCGAGGACACCCATCCAGAAGCACCACGGGCCGTCTTCGGGCGCGGCATCGAGGAAGTCGGTGAAATTGGCGGCGTAGTCGTTGGCGTTGATCTCGGAGGTGGGTTTGGGGGCGGTGCGTTTCTCGAAAGCCTGCCCTGTGAGCGGTCGGGGTTTGCCGTCGGCATCGAGGGCGATGCCGGGTGCCCAGCCTTTTCCTGTCATGCCCACGAAGTAGCCGTGCCGGCCAAGCGTTTCGGGATAGACCTTGAACTCGTTTGGGAAAAATCCGCCGTGGTTGGCGGCTTCCTTGAGCTGCCATGAATTGCGTCCGGTGAGAATCGCCGACCGCGAAGGGGCGCATTTGGCGTTGGGCGTGTAGGCGTTGTCGAAGCGCAGTCCCTCGTTCGCCACGCGGTCAAACGCGGGGGTCTTGATCCACGTGCGTCCATAAACACCGGCGTCTCCCCAGCCCCAATCGTCGGCGATCACGAAGAGGATGTTGGGTTGTCGGGCTTCAGGCGCAGCTTGGGCTGATGAGGGAAACAGCGCGGAGCAGAATAACCATGTGAAGGCGTGGATGATTGAGGTTGTTTTCAAACTGCTTAGATAGGTTTTCTGGTGGTGGCAATCCGCGTCAGTTGTTGGAAAGGGTGGATGGCTCCTCAACTTTTACGTTATCGGAATCGGTGATCTTGAACATTTCCCACCCGCCTGCATCCGGCGCGGGATAGGCCTTCGTTCGCTCCAACCGGTTGCCGGTGAAAGTGAGGCCATCCACGGAATAGAGATGCAGTAGCGGCAGATTGCTGAAGTGGCGGAAGAGGTTGTTCTCGATGCGGATGTTGCGGTTGTATCGGGAGACGCTTCTGAATTCATCCGCGATGCCCGAGCCGACCTGAATGCATCCGGTTCCCCAGACGCCGTAGTTGCAGTTGTCGAAGGTGTTACCCTTGATCACGACGTCGCGCACGCCCGCTTGCTCGAACCAGAAACGCGAGTCGCCCTCGAAGAGGATCGCCGCGCCGGGGATGTGGAAGGTGTTGCCCTCGACAACCATCGGCCCGCGAGAGCCGAGGAGGATGCCGCGGGCGCGGTTGCCTCGCATCACGCAATTCCGGATCAGGACTGCGGCGGTGTTCGCATCGGCATCCGCCACGGAATCGCCGAGGGTGACGCTCTCGGGCAGGGCGGCTTCGATTTCGACAATGGTCCTTTGCTTGTTGATGCGCTCAACGGATTTGACTGTCGCGAATCCTTCCTCACGCAAACTGGGGCCGTCGTTCAGCTCAAGGCGGGTGCCTGCCTTGATGAAATCGATGCCGACCTGCTGCGGGTGGATGAGGGTGACCTCGAAGCGCGTGGGGGAAAAGATGTGTGTGATCTTCGCATAGAGCCCGTGAACGTTCGTAGCGTCATCCTTCTGCTGTTCGAAAAGGCAATCCACCAGTTCGATGCTGCCCTTGCAGTTCACGAAGTGGGTGGCGTCTGCCGTGGTGCTCACAATCCTCTTACCGCCGGCAGGCGGTGTGACCCGCATTTTTTTCACGAAGATGTCGGCGCTGCGCTGGGCGATCACACCCATGCCGCCGCAATGGTTCAGCGTGATGTCCGTGAGGTGGACGCCGGAGCTATCGGAAATGACAATCCCGGGGACATCGCGGTTCTTCGGGCTGAAAACCAGCACATCGCCTACCTTCGCGGAGATGTCGGGGATCCTGATCCGCACCTGATCGGGACCGAGCTTATCCGCAGCGATGCCCGCCCCCACCTCGTAACGGTCCTTGGCCATGAAAGCGGTCTCGCGTTTCACCGGATCGAAGGCGAGCAGGCTGCCGTAGGGATAGAGAACCTCTCCGCTGCTCACCGTCGTCGCGGGGCCGCTTACCTTTTGTCCATTGGTAAACACGAGCACGCCGTTGCGAATCTCATGCGGGTATTCCTCCGAAAACTCCAGATCGACATGGTCGGGCGTGATCGCCAGGACTTTCCCTTCCGAGTGAAACGGACGGCTGAAATCCACCGAGAAATTCCTGAGGGTGATGCCACTGGATTCTTCGATCAGAAACGGGACGGTGTAGCCGTGGAATACGAACGTCGATCCACCGCCATCGATTTCCAATCCCTTGATGTCCGTCAGGGGAAAAGCGATGCGCTTGAGCCCCTCGTCATTGTTGCTGACAAACAGATATTGCTCGGAAGCGCGCTCGGGATGGAAATCATACCGCCCGGGTGCAAATGTCAGCTTGGTCGCCTGGCCGCTGCGGACTTTTTCCAGAGCCGCCCGCAAGCCGGGGGTCGTGTCGCTGCCGTCGGCCTTCGCGCCGAAGGCCGCCATGTCGAGCACGACCGCTTCGCGTGCGGTGGCGACCCCTAAGGATAGAATGGATAGCAGGCAAATGCCGGCAACGATGGGGGGTGGGGTCTGTTTCATGCGTGAAGAATGCGTTATCATGTTTGTTCCGTGTGAGTTCTATGGTTGCTCCTTGCCGTCGTTGACCAACACGGGCACCGAAGGGGCATTGATGCCTTCGGGGATTTTGATATCCTTGCGCCTTTCCGGCGGGTGAACCTCGAGTTTTTCGATTTTCCCGCCGCGATAAACGAGTTCGACGGTGGTCTGGCGCGGAGCGTGGAGTTTGAACGAAACATCCCAATCTTTCGGCCACGCGGGCAGGAGCAGAATCTTGTCGCCGGAATGCTGGAGCAGCATGTAGTTGATGGATGCCATCAGGTTGCCGCCGTGGCATTGGTCGGGCGACCAGTCGAAGTTCGGCCCCCAGGTGGCAGGCCAGCGGTAGGCGGCGTTGGAGTTGGCCAACTTCACTTTCATGATGCGAGCGGCCTCATCGGTCATGCCCAGCAGCGCGGCGGCATTGCTGTCATAACCCCAGCCGACGTCGTTGTGGTCGCCACGCAGTTGATAGGCATTGCGAGCCTCTTCCAGCATCGGACGCTCCAGACCGAAGACGCGGAACGGCCAGATCGGGAACAATTCGGGATTCTCACAATTGGAGCGCTGCGGATTGTATTTCTGCGCCACCGCGATGCGGCGCACGGTTTTGCAGTCGAGTTGTGCGTCCTCGATCGGGATCACCGGCGCGGCCGCTTTCATGTGGGTGAAAAATTTCCGCTGTTCTGGCGATGTCAGAGTTTCCGGCAGCGCACAGAGGCGTGCGCTCACATCGTTGATACCCGCCACGCTAGGGGTGTCGTTGATCACATCATACCAATAAGTTTCCACGGACTGGGTGGGATCGATGACGATGCGACCCTCGGCATCCTTGCGGAAGCGGGTGTCGAAGTATTTCAGTACGGAGGTTGCCATCGGCAGCAGACGCTTCTGGAGGAAGACCTGGTCCCCGGTGTGATCGTAGTAATCGAGCATCAGCCCGGTCAATTCGAGTCCTTGGTTCCAGACGTAGCGCACAAACATATTCACCATTTCTCCGGGTTTCTTGCCGGTGCGGTCCCAGCCGTAGTCGCGGTTGGCATAGGTGCCCCAGATGGTCATGGTCTCCGTGAAAAAGCAGCCCTCGGCATTGAAATAGAGCTTTGTCCGCGCCTCGGCATAAGGGCGGATGCGCTCGAAGGTGTCGAAAAGCGGCATCATCAGATCGAAGTCGCCTGTGGCCTGCATGGCGTGATAGGGCATTCTGACATTCTGCCACCAGTGGCAATCGCCCCAGCGCCGCCAGTCGGGATTGCCCTCCCGTCCGAGATAGGTAGGCTCGACGGTGAAGATGCTGCCGTTGAATTTGATCGGATAGATCGAGCGTCCGGCGCAGGCCTGCATGTAGCGCTGGAGCGTGTGCGCCTTGCCCACGGTCATGTTATCGGGCGTCGCCTTGGACTGCGCCGAAGCCACTGGCGTGCCATCGACATAGAGTGTCATCGCTGTGGTTTTCGGATCCAATGTGGCAGCAACATGTTGCCATTGGCCGGGTTTGATCACGTTCTGCGGCGAGGTGACGAGAGCGGGGCCTGCGATCAAACGGAGTGCTCCTTCGGGTTGGATGTCGAACAGGAACCCGTCGTTCACGCCCACCGTGAGCTTGTCGAGGATACGGGCGGCAGCTCCCGAATCCGGCTTGATCCAACCTTCGATGCTGAGTCCGTTCTTGAATGAAGGAGCGTCGAGATTGCGGGTGGTTTCGGTCTGTGGCCCCGATTTTGCGAGTCCGGCGATTTTTTCCGGAGATATCACTTCGTTTGTTAGGTGGAGGGTGCCGATGCTGCCGGCGAAACGATTGGCGCCTTGCGAATCCACGCCGATCCTCACGGGGTGGGCATTTTCCGGAATGCCGATTCCGGTGACCGGGGCAGATCCGGTATCGACATAAGAGCGATCCCAAAACTTCTGCCATGAGGCGGAGGTGCGGGTCAGGGCGGCCTGTCCATCCGCCGCAGCATTTGCGATGGATTCGGCGGATTTCAGCCATGCCGCTGCCGTGGGAGTCTGCTCGCAGGGGCTAGCCACGCGCAGGTGGAAGTCACTGACCGGCTGCGGAGTGACGAGAGTGCGATCATCGGTGGATTCGAAACCGGTTCCGGTGACCCAGCCGCCGAAGGTCCGGTGAATCAGCGGGTCTTTTAGCGTATCGCGGATGGATTCCAGCGATTGGACTCGGATGGTTTCCTCAAAGGCGAAGGAGTTTTCGTTGCGGTGATACCAGCTGACGGAGTGCTTTGCCGCTTTGGGAAAGATGTCGGCTGCCTGCAGCGGTTTGTTGGGTGCCTGAGCCATAGTCCATAAGGAATCTTCATGCAACGACTGGGGTTCCGTGCGCCAGCTTTCCACTTTGGCCGTAACGGTGACCGGCTTCGTGGATTTTCCTAACACATGCACCACCGGTGATGCGGAATCGACAAACACTTGAAGGCTGACCTGTTGGTCCGCAGGCCCGGCGGTGATTTCACAAACTCCATCGCGCAACTTCAGATGCTGGCGGAATGGTACGCCGGCGACAAAGGGGTTTGGTGAAAGCGAAACCCGCACGGCACCCACCTTGCAGAGGGTGGAAACCGCGCTGTAGGCGTCATTGCGGCCGAGATAGAAAAGGAGGTCGCCGTTTTCCTCGACCCAGAGATTGATTCCGAGCTCGCCATTACCAATGGGCATGGAGTCGGCGGCGTTCTTGCCGGGTGTGCTCCAGACAACATCGTGGGTGGAGATCGCGCCTTGGTCGTCCGCCTTTGCGGTGGCGGCTCCGAAGGATAGAATGGATAGAATGCAAATGCCGACAACGATGGGGCGTGGGGTCTGTTTCATGCGTGAAGAATGTGTTCTCATATTTGTTTCGTGTGAGTTCTAAGGTTACTCCTTGCCGTCGCTGACCAGCACAGGCACCGAAGGGGCATCGCTGGCTGCATTGCCGCTGGTCTGAACATTTTTGCCGTTGGCTAGGCGGACGACAGAATCAAGCTTGGACTTATCGACCAGGTTATCTTGTGCCGTGGCATTGCGGACATTGCCGAGGTCGACCATGACCTGAGGATTCGCGTCGGTTCCCAAGTTGGAGGCGGTGTTCTCGTTGCATTTCAGGCCATCGATCCAATCGGCCTTGATGGCGGGCGCCGGACAGTTTTCAACCCGGTTGCCCGTGATGGTGACATCGCCCGACCCCGCAACGGCAATGGCGGCACCGGGAGACTTGAGCTGGAACAGGTTCCGGCACTCATTGCCGGTGATCTGAACATGGTTGCTGTTCTGGACGATGATGGCTCCGGCACTGGAGCCATCAATGCGGTTGTTGCGGATGACGATGTGGTTGTTCGGATAACGTCCGGGAAAACTGCGGATGGGCAGTTCAGTGCCGCTGTTGACACTGATGGCGGCACTACCCGAACCCCACAGCGACCCGTAGTTGCAGTCGAGGAAGACATTGTCGGCGATGAGCACATTGTTGACGGTGGCCCCTTGCCACCACCACGATTCGGTCTTCACGTCCAGTCCCCCGGCGATGCGCACGAAATGATTGTTTGTGAGCTCGATCCGTTTCCCGCTCTGGATCATCACGCGGACGCCCGCGTCGGACCAGACGCAGTTGCGCATCACGAGCTCCATCTGGCGGTCGGCGACGTCCTCCACGAGCGTGCCGGGCTGCAGGGTGAGATCCTTGTCGAACGTCAGGCGCCAGAACGCCCGGGAGCCGGTCGGTGCCGAGAATTTCAGCTCGGTGCGGACGAGCTCGGCCGCAGATGCAATCCAAGACCCGGCCTCGGCGTCCGGGACCCGCTCGGCCGACACAAGCTTGGAGCTGGTGATGGGCGTGAAATCCTTTTGGTAGAACTCGAATGGGCGTCCAAGCTCGTGATTCTGGTAGTGGTGCCAAATGTTATCCCAAACGACAATCTCCCGCGCGCTCGTTTGCTGCCACACCATGGCCATGCTGCTGGAAGCCATGTCCAGCAAGTCGTCATACGAGCTCTGGAACTCGCAACTGTCCAGCGTCACCCGGCCCTTGCGCGTATTCGATTGCCAGCCTCCGCCGCCATAGAGGCGGTTTGTGCCGGGGCTCCTTTGACCGCGCACACGGGTCATCGTGCAGGTCTCGGTTGCGTTCCCATAGCAGAAAAGGCCGCCGTAGAAATCCAAGTCCTGCACCGTCACATTGGCGACTTCATCCAGGATAATGAGCCAGCTAGGCATATGCCCTAGGGCGGCGAGGTTGCCGGGGCTGTAGAGAAGATCCCAATATTCGCGTGTCAGATCATGGCCGGTGGAGAACGTCACGCTGCGGCCGCCTGCGCCCAGTTCTGCGCCCTTCCATTCGAACTGTGCCCATGAAGGATTGGGCAGCCAGATGCCCGCCGGGCTGTAGGCGTAGAACACATCCATCGTCTTGGTCCCGGCCTCCAGGGCAGGATAGCCCGGCAAGATGTCCACCGTTATGCTTCTCCGTTCATGGTCGCTGGCAACGATGCGCCCCTGCGACCACGGCAACGGATCGTAATCAACCTTCACCGGGCCGACAATCGTGAAAGACCCGACCCGCCAGAGGGGAAAGAGCGGTTGCTCCGTGGACTCCATGATGATTTCGCAACCCGGAAGATGAAGCGTGAACGGGCCGGCATGCTGATTGATCGCGAAATTCATGCCCTTGGGCAGTCGGTACACACCGGGCTTGGCGCGATACTCGCCCTTATTCTGGCTGATGGCATCTTTATATTCTTTTATAAGGGCGATTCCGGCTTCGCGCTGGGCCGTTTTCTGTTCGTCACTGTAAGCGACCGGAAAGATCGGGGCGTTCACGTCATAGGGTGCGGCAGGGACGTAGAGGGTCGAACCTTGCGGCCAGACGCCTGGAGATGAGTTTGGTAGTGTCTCCTTTACCGTGGTCTTCTCTCCTGCAGGGGATACATCGGAGCCCTTTTCGAGCAAGGCGACCCCTAAGGATAAAATGCATAGCAGGTAAATTCCGGCAAAGATGTGGTATGGGGTGAGTTTCATGGTGATTGCCAAATGATTGGATCGGGAGCGCTTCCCGGTGATCCGCCGGATTACCGCCGTTCTGTCGCTTCCTCGGCGGATATGCCTTTGTTGTCGATGAACCGCACGTCATTGGATTTTTCGACGAGGACTTTCGGCGTGCCTTCGGGCGCACTCTCGGCGAGCGGGCCGAACGTGTTGCCGCGGATCATGACCTTGGCCGCGTTGGTGATGGCGATGGCCGGGCCGACGGGCCAGTTCCATCCGAAGACACTCGGAGTGGTGCCGTAGCCGGAAAACGAGTTGCCTTCGATCAGGATGTTCGTGCTGTCGTAAGAGGTGTGTTCCGGCGCATCGCTCACGATGGGTTTTTCGCCGGGCACTCCCGAAATCGGCGAAGCGCCGATGACAATGTTGGGGTGGTTGTTGTCGGTGAACGTGCAGTCGCGTACGGTAAGGTTGCGGATGGACGATCCTTCCTCGAAATACCATTCGGGTCCGGCGAAAACCGCAGGCTGGAAGCTGTTGCGGAAAGTGCAGCGTTCTATCGTGCAGTTGGCGGCTTTCAGGTTGAGGCACTTCGCCCGAAAGACCTGGAACTTGCTGTCGCGGATGATGGTTTCCTGCCCCACCGTCGCCACGTTGATGAGCCGGTCGATGCCGTCGGTCATGGACTCGCGGCTGAAGTTCATGCCGGTGCCCGCCCTGACGCGCTCGGTCACCACATCCCGATCCAGGGCGATAGCAAACGTTCCGTCGGCGTTGGGCGTGGCTGTTGTGATGGTGGCGGTCGCCCGCATTTTTTTGTACTGCCAGTCCCAGAGTTCCACCCGGTCGCCCGTGCGGTAATCGCTGTTTTTGGCCTGGACGATCAGTGTCCGCTTGTCCCTTTGCTCGATGATGCGCGTGTAATTGGACAAGATATCAATGCCGTCGTCGTCGATTTTGGAAAAATCGCAGTGATCCAGCAGAAGCTTTCCGCGCAGGCCGCTGACCTGGCCGCCGCCCGCGCAGGAATAAAGCCGATTTGAGCCGGGAGGCACGCCGATCACGAAACGCCGGAACGTCGTGGTGCCTTCCAGCCCCCGGATGTAAAAGCCCGCGTTTGCCCCGCCGCCCCAGTAATTGATGTCTTCCAGAGTCGTATCGCTCAGGTTGCTCAGGATGAAGGCGTGGCTGCGGCTCTCCGTGTAGATGAAAAACCTCTTGCCGGGCCAGTTTTCGATATGGGGCGGCCCTTGCAGTTTCCAACTCCACGTGTGCTCGCCGGTTTTCACCATTTCAACCGGGTTGGGCCAATGGCGGTCAAGTTGGTAGTAATTCTTCTCCGGGAACACGAAAGGATGCACCTGCGAGCCTTTGAACGACGGATCGTTTGGCGCGGGATATCCGGGGTCGATAGAGACTTCGCAAGTCATGTTCGGGATGTCCACAGCCGTGATCGTTCCCTGCGTGTAGCCCAAAGGGTCGTGATCAATGGAGATTTTCCGAACGGTTACGCTTTTGCTGTCATCGATGCGGAACACCGGCTCATCCAGATCACCCGAGACGATGGTGGTGTCGCCTTCTCCTTGAAAGGTCAGCCCGTCGGCACCCTTGATGCGGATCGACTTTTCCGCTCCCAGCGCCGTTTTGTAGCGGCCCGAAGGTAGCGAGACGACAGCGCCCGGGCCCTGCCCCTGTGCCGCAACAATGGCGGCGTTGATCGCCGCCGTGTCGTCGGTCACGCCGTCGCCTTTGGCACCGAAGTCCTTGACATTGAACGGCTTCAGCCCGGCTGGTGTTTCCGCGAACGTCCTGTCGATGAATCCCGGCAATGTCCAACTCGCCGAAGCGCCCAACAAGCCTGATCGGACGAATCCCCTTCTCGTTTTCATAATCTGACCCTCTTACTTGCTGAAATTGGGATGCTTGTCGTCGCCCATGGATTCGAGGTAGGCGAGCAGGTCTAGGATTTCATCTTCCGTTAATGTGTTCAGCAGGCCCGGCGGCATCAGCGATGCTTTGGACAATTCCCGCGATTTGACATCCGCCATGGAAACGGTCGTGGTGATGGCGGCGTCGAAGGGGTTGGTCATCACGACCGCCTGCTCCGCGTTTTCCTGACTGATGCGGCCTGCGGACATGCTGCCGTCATTCATGGTGAAAGTCGTCATCATGAATTGTTCGGAGACAACCTTCGAAGGCTCGGTAATGGACTCCAGCAAGTCGCGGCGATTGAAGCGGGTGGCCACGTTCGTGAGATCGGGGCCGGCAGCTCCGCCCTGATCGCCGTAGCGATGGCAGAGGATGCATTGCGCCGCGGTGTAGGCTTCCTTGCCACGGGCAAAGTCCCGTCCTTTGCTTGCCTTATCCAGCAGTGGCAGCAGCTCTGCGGTTGTCCATTCCTTGACGAAGGCACGGGGCTTGGTGGGAACCGGCTGGGCGGGTTTCACTTGGGTGAGGTCTCCCATGGCGGTGAGTTCCTCCGGGGTCATGCTCGCTTTGACATCCGCCAGGGCATTTTTCACAAAGCCGTCAAAGCTGGCTCCGTTGTTGAAGTTGACGCCGGCGTCCGTGAACCACCGCATCACTTCCAGCGGGTGCTGGCTGGAGCGGGAGCCATTCCACCATGCGAGGTAGTCGCGCCGCAGGTTCTCCGTCCAGCCCGCTTTGATATTGCGCAGTGCGACCACGTAGGTGAGCTGTTCTTCCTGTGTGGCGGCAGTCCGCAGCAAAGCAACCGTCCTCGATACGGATTCCGGAGCCTCCAGAGCCAGCAGGATCGGGCACAGTTCGCGGTTCACGGCCTCCGTCTTCGCCGGATACTGCGGACTCACCTCGGCGATCACCATTTTGGCCGTCTCGCCGGTGGGGACGCCATGGCGCGCGATGGATACGGCGATCACCCGCAGTTTGTTGAGCACCTGCGCCTCACTGAGATCGGCGAATGGGAAGGCCGTGAGGGATTTGAGAACAGCCGGCTGGATGTCGGCAGTCCCGAGGCGGGCCAGCGCCAGCAGTGCGGTGAATGCGGCATCCGGCTGCTTTTCATCCAGTGCTTTCTGTTGCCATTCAGCGACCGGATTGCGCTCGATCACCAGCCGGGCCGCGTAGCGGATGAAATGATCCGAACTGGCAAGGTGTGGCCACGCGGCAGCCACAGCGGCTGGATCCGGGGCAACATTCATGGCCTCAAGCTTCTGCCGCAGGCTGCGGGCTTCGCTGCCTTCCTTGTCAAGCAGCTCAGCGGCGGCGAGCGGTGCGGCGGCCTCATTGCCGCTGTAGGTGACACGGAAAAGCTGCGCCTGGGTACCACGGCCACCCACAGTGAAATACATCGAGCCGTCCGCCCCGATCACACAATCCGTTAGATTAAGCGGCACTTTCCCGCTGCGTGCTTTCAACGATTTCGGGGCCAAAAAATTCTCCCAAGTCGCGGAATAACTCGCACCAGTGGGCGTAAGGTGTACGGCGATCAGCCGTCCATAAGTCCAGTCGCACATGTAGAACGCTTTCTGGTATTTGACCGGAAATCTGCCGCCGGTGCCGAAGACCACGCCGGTCGGGCTTCCGATGCCGATGTTCACGGTCGCAGGCAGGCTGTCGGCATAATGCTCAGGCCACTTGATGCTGCCTTCGCGGTAGCCGTGGTCGCCGCCCCGCACCATGTGGAAAGCCCGCGCCGGACGATACCATGGGGTGCCCCAGTCCCATTCCATGTCGCTGTCGAAGCCGAACAATTGTCCATCTGCATTGAAGGCGATGTCGTAGTTGTTGCGCTGCCCCGAAGACCACAGCTCCGCATTTTTCCCATCGAGATCCATGCGAAGCACATAGCCGCCAGGCGGCTTGGCACCGGCACCGAAGCCATTGCCGTCCTCCATGCGCCTCAGCGCCACGTCATCGCCATAGTTCCGGTGGGGCGAACTGGCCACGAGGTCGTTGGGAACGGCCGTGAAATTACCGCACACGGCGTAGATCATTTTGTCAGATCCCAACACGAGTGCGTGGGCTCCGTGCTCACCCGATCCCCCCTGCCACTCGCGGAGTAACTCCACCTCAGCGTAGCTGTCGTCGCCTTTCGTGTCCCGGCACCGGTAGAGTCCGTATCCGTTGCTGCCGCTGCCGTTGAGATAGAGGACATTATCCACAAAAAGCATGCCCATGACTTCCGTGACGGGAATGGTCAGGATTTCCGTCTTCACAACCTTGCCATCCTCCAACGTCACCCGGGTGATCGGCTGATTGCTCTGGCCTCCAAGCAGCAGGCGGCCCTTCGGATCATTCGCCATGCAGATCCATGAGCCATTCGTCGCGCCGTTTGCCTCGAGCACATGCTCGACCTTGAAGCCGGGCAGCGTTTCCAGCACCTCCTCAGGCACCTCCGTCAGCGCCGCCTCATTGACGGGGGTGGTTCCGTCCGCCGGACCATAAGTGGCATTGAGGATGATCAGCTTCTTTCCGGCGGGTGCCGAGATTTGCAACTGCTGGCCTTCAGGCGCTTCTTCCGTGAGCTTTTCATCACCGGCCTGGTATTCGACGGTCAGTTTCTTGAGAGTCGCCGGAGCGGTATCACCGAACATTTCATTGCTTGCCTGGATGGAGAGGCTCTCGTCCTTTACGGCGGCACTGACTTTGGCCGTCACATCTGTGGGATGCTTTTCCGCGAAAGCCAAACCGGTGGTGATGTGACAGGCGACGCCGAGCGACAGGAGGGAGCGGATCAATCGAATGGATGGCATGTTAGGGTATGAAGTATGGAGGGCTTTGGTTGGTTTCGAAAGCCACAGGACACGGAACTGTTGTGTGACCCGTTTTTCCGTAATTTCTTATCGGGAATCTGACACGTAGGCTGCGAAAAAGTCATTGAACCTTTGCGTCAATCTTTTGAACTTTTGCGTCAATCTTCATTGCCGTGGATGAGAGTGAACTCGGGCCTGTCCAACAACCGGTAGCTTCGAGGTTCCGCTGTGCCTCACTCGAAGCTATCTTTGGGGTTCGTCCTTCTTTTCGGGTGGCACAGGATTCTCGATGATCACGAATGGCTCACTGGTTCCAAACGCACCTCGGTTGCGGATCACGTTGCCCTCGATCCGAACGTCGGAATTGTTATTGAGCCACCCGAGTGTCGCCCCATCCACGCCCCAGCTCTCGCCCGATCCCAATTGGGGTTGATGCTGGCAATCGATCATTTTGTTATCGGCTATGCGCAGTCCACGCGTAGAGGTGATCAAAAAGACTGGGCCGCGCGCCTGCTCGAAGGTGTTGTTGTTGATCACGATATCTCGGTAAACACCCTCACCCGCGATTTTTTTCCCAGGCTCGGCGTGGGCAATATTGATGGCGCCAGCGGTCAGGTTCCAGGGAGCTGGACAAAAATGATTCGTGCCCTTGATCAGATTGTTGCGAAAAATGATGTTCTTTGCACCTGTTGCTCCTCCTCCGGGCAGATTGGGATAGATGTCCAGGACGCTATGGCAAACCATGTAGGTATTCCCTTCGATCAGGCCGTTGCTTGCACCATTGATCAAACCCGCTCGCCCCGGACTATGGAACGTATTGTTTCGAAGAACAAAGCCGGAACAGTTCCTGTCTGGAGAATAGACTGAAATTCCTGGCTCCCATGGATAATCCATATCGAGCTCCGCTTGGCGAATATTGATAAGCTCAAAATCGTGAAAATCCCAGCTTTTGGCGGTTCTGATTTTTTCGAGCAAGTCGGGCGAAATCGGGCATTGCTCAATGGGAATCTTGTTTGGTTCCACGCTGATGATACGCGGCATCAGGCCATCCAGGGAACGTGCCAGCCGGTCACCTGCTTCGAGCCCGTTTGAATAACTTACCCGGCTCACCAGCCAAACCGTTTTCCCTTTGGCTGCCAGAACCAGATAATCTCGGGAAGACAAACTCCATGAATCATCGCCTGCGGACATCACCATACTGTTTTCCATGATCGGGCCTTTCCGAAGGTCGTTAAACTGGATGGCATCCCAACTCGTTGACAGCAGCCTTTCCTCAGTCGCGCCTTTCGGCTTGTGACCTGGCACCACCCGAACATTGTCATAGTGATGGTCTCCATACCCGCCGCCATTGACAATGCCAAAGCCGGGAGCTGAATGGAGTGTGAAGTCCTTCAGCGTGAGCCTCGCGCTCTTCTCAATCGTAACAGCATGGGGGATTCCGCCTTCTTCCGGCCCCGTTGATAAGGAGACAAGATCACCAGCAGCGGCGGATTTTTTAAAGCCCTGCTGTAGCGAGATCCGGAGGAGCCCGTTTTCGCGGAACTCAGCCTTCGATCCCCACACGAACGGCATGCCGTGCTTACGATGACGCGCTTCTGCATCGACAATATCCAACCGCGAGTAGGGCTTCAGCGGATACCCTTCATGAATCCGCACATCCATCCACTTGTCCGCCGCATCCACTTCGACGATTGTCCCTTGAGTGAAAGGGATCGGATCATAATCGACCGTTAAGCCCAGAATTCGGAGATCCTCACATTCATTGACTGCGATCGCCCGGGTGAGCTTTTCACAGATCATGATCACGCCACGGGCATCGATTTCGAGATCCTTCGCACCCTTGATGCTCAGGAAGACATTTTCTTTTGTCCGCCCTCGATAGATCCCTGGCTCAATCACGACTCTCTTCTGCCCGCTCGAAACGGCACGGGAGATCTGCTCTTGCAAAAGACCGATGTCCCTGGATGGACGAACCTCATCGGCCCGCGAGGTGTGTGCGGCAAGAAGCGTCGATGCGGCAGTGAAACAGATCGTCAGAAAACGTGAGAGGAAGGGATCTTTCATTCGTTCAGGTCGTCTCTTGTAACGATGACTTTTGGACGAGCGATAGTGTGGGGGAAGACCCGAATTCTAACTTCGTATGTCTTGGATGGAACGGGGTGCGGTGACAGCAGTATGGGATTGGGCGAGTCCCGGAAAACCCTATAACCGGAGCCCGCCCTGGGTTGCCTCCCTCCAGAGGCAAAGTGAAAAACCGTTAGGGCGTGAGGAGCTTGCCCGGCATAGTCTTATGAAGACTGAGCCGGGCGCGCCCACTTGTCCCTAACGGGGTGAAAAGTGAATGCAGAGGTCGAAGGCCTGAAGGTCAAACGTCTCAGGTCGGGAAGAGAGAAAGATCCGCGCCTGCAGATTGCTTCCTCTCTTCCTTTCAACATTCAGAATTTCAAATTACCTTCTGCGACGCAGCAGCGCCAGCATGCCGAGGCCGCCGAGAAGCGCGGTGGATGGCTCGGGGACGCTTGCGACTCCCAGCACGTCGATCTCACGGTACATATTTTGCTCTGGGCCAACCGCATTGGCGAATACGAAGCGGACGGCTTTGATCCCTGTCCCGAGAGGCGCACTCGCATTGTCAGCGATCGTCATCTGGACTTCTCCGCCAAACGCTTGTGATGCGGTCGTAATATCGTTGACGTTGATGAACGGCGTGCCGAAGTTGGTACCATCGGTGCTCAAAGCGATCGTGTAGCTATGATCCGAGCGCTCCCATTGATCAGTGGGACCCACCCCGGTCAGAACCACGATCGAGCTGAGATTCCACCCGAACGAGGATGTCGCGAGATTGAGAGTCAGAGTACTGCCTACCGAGGGGGTCAGGGTTTCCGAAGTCAGGTTGGTGTTCTGGCTGTTGTAAATGCCCCCATCGATCACCTTGGCCTCAGCCGAGCCGAATACCGCCGAGCCGCTGCTGAGTGACACTGTGCCGCCCTGGCTGGCGTCGGCGAGATCCGTGGTGGAGACGGTGAAGGCGCCATTGGCTCCTGTTGCCGCGGTGGCTACGACAGCGGCGGAAGCCGGACCAGCGAGGGTGAATGCCGCGAGAGCGGCGAGTGAGGTGATGATGCTGTTTTTGTGTTTCATCAGAGTTTGGTGTTTAGGTTGTTTGGTTATTTCAAGCGCGTGGTGGATGGGCTTTGCGGGCCGCGCACCCATACGCAACGGATAAACCTACCTAATAAAAGGACGCTTGTCATTGAACCTTTGCGTCAATCTTTTGGACTTTTGCGTCATTTTCATTACCTTGGTTAGAAGGATTTTCCCTTTTTTTGGGGGGCGATGCTGAATCCTGAATCCATCCAGTCCGCGTTGTCGGTGGTGATGCCGTCGCTGACCTCACGACGAAATGCAGTTCCCCGAAACGGGCATTCAATTTCAGATCTTGCCTAGGTAGTGGGACGCCCGGTGCGGTGGGAAGAGTGCGGGAAAGAATCTACCGGCTGCGTCCCTGCGCAGCAGCTTCATTCATTGCGGATCGGTTTCCGGTTCGCGGTAATCAGGGAAGCCGAGGATGCGGTGAGCGCCGCCGCTGCTGGCGATGATGAAGTTGACGGTGCGGCTGCGGGGATCGTGGGTCCAACGGGTTTCGCAGAGCGGCTCGGGGCTTGTTTTGCCGGGTGGGAGGAAGTGGATATTCACCTGATAATCTTCCATACCGGTGGCGGGGGCATCGAGGATGAGACGGGAGTTTGGAGTGATGAGCAGCTTGCGCGAGCCAAGAATGCCGCCCACTTTGCTGTCGGTGAGGTTATACCAGAGCATTTGGCCGCGTTTGAAATTGGCGGCATCCGCGTTGATGACCTGCATCCGGACCGGGGCGACGGCATTGGAGGGATCGCTGGAAACTATCAGATAGAAATCGGTGATGGTTTCCGCGAGGTTGGCCTTGGGTGCGCCGCTGGGAATGACGGGTGGGGAGCCGGCCGTGGGGGCGGGCGGTGCGGAAGGTAAAAGCGTCAGCGCGGTGGCTTCCGCCCGCACTTTATAGATGGGCGAGAAGTTCATGCGCGGGAGTTCGACTTCCTGGGCGCTTACGCCATCGAAGAGATATAGGCTTTGGGGGGTATCGCTTGGTCCGTTGAGGAAAAGAATGCGGCAGGTGCGCGCGGGTTTTTCCGCCGCGTGGGCGGTGAGGAAGAAGAGGGAGAACAGCAGGAAAATGAGGCGGTGCATGGGGATTTCGGATTTCAGATTTCGGATTATTGAATTTTAGATTTCCGAGTTGGTGAGCCAGCGGAAGGAGATGATTTGGTAGCGGCGGCCGAAGGTTTGGTTGGTGGTGGAGGTGGGTAGGGTGTTGATTTCCGCAGCATCTGTGGGATCGACATAATCGCGGGTGCGGCGGACGGTGGCCTCGCAGGTGGCACTGGCGGTGATGTTGCCGGAGGCATCGCGGGCATCGCCGTAGGCGCGGATCGTGAAGGTGTCGTCGCGGGCGGAAAGGATGGGAGCGAGCGGGCGCAGCACATCGGCTTGGCGGATCCAGCCGGGGAGTCCGTAGGTGCTTCTTCCGATGGCGGCTTCCGGGAATACGTAGCCAGCTCCTAGCAGTTTTGGATCGTTGGGATCTCCTGCTTCCTGGGATAGGTCATTGCTTTTGAGTTTCGCGTAGGGATCATTGGCTCCGGCGTTGCTGGACATCTCGTTGAGCGCGGTCTGGATTGCTCCGGCGAGGGCGAGGGTCTGGTTGCTGCTGAGTTGGCGGCTCACAAACTCGGAGAGCGAGAGGAACGGGCCGCGCAGGCGGACTTGTTTGACGATTTCATCCGCGAGCGTATCGAGCAATGCATCGTCGAAGATGCGGTAGCCGGTGAGTTCCGAGCTTAGCGAAAAGCCGCCGGACATCCCTGGACCGCCGGCTTTCACGTCGCCCGCGACGCTGAAGCGGGAATGGCCGTAATTGGTTTCTCCGGAAAGACTCATGCCTGCTTCGGTGTGGTGGGGAATTTTCTGATTTCGGGCGTGGCCGAGCAGGGCGCGCCATGCTTTCACTGAGGTGGAGTTGACGTTGAACATGCCCTCGACTTCGAGGCGCGAGGCGATGGTCTGCCAGGAGTCCGCTTTATCGGCGTGATCCAGGAACAGCTTGTCGGCCCCGCCGGTGGTTTGGGCGGCGGCGGCATCCGCAGCAATCGGTTGGTAAGCGCGGTTGGGCAGTGGATCGATGCGGGAGACGAAGTCGGTGTAGGTTTTCTTCAGGGTCTCGGAAGCCGTCGGCACGCCGAGCTTGGCCGTTTTCGGGGCGATGGAGGAGAAAAACCAGTCGTCGAACAGCAAGTGGTTTGCGCAATACGAATCGTCGTACTGGAAGTTGCCTCCGCCACCAGTGTTCATCACTTTGTCGGGTGGCAGGAGCGGTGAGGCGTCGCTGTTGGCGATGACGTTGAGCTGGAATGGCGGGACGCCATTTTGTGAGCGCATGTCCCAGTTCTGCAATTCCGCCAGGGAAACCAGTGGCTGGAGCGGGATTTCGCCCATAACTACGCGGGAGAGCCCATCGGCCGAGCTGAAACCAGAAATAATAAAGCCCCGGTTGTTCGTGTTATTGGCATTGGGCAGCTTGCTGTCGTTGGCCGTATGCTTGAAAAAGCTTAAATCGCTGGCTGCGTTGACCGGGTGTGCGCCTCCTTGGGCTGCGACGTAATTCTCCTGCATTCGCATATAGCTCACCATCGGGCTGGTCTGCAGTAGGCCCTTGCCCGGCAGTCCGGTGCTACTCGGCCCGGAAATGCGCGTGCCGTAAACCGCGGACAGGAAGGGCTGCCAGATGCCGTTAATGTCCTGTGCGGTCGGGCTGGCTAGTTCGGTGGCGGGGATGGGAGTCCAATATTTGTTGGCGACGTCTCGCAGGTATTGCATGCGGTTTACCTGAATGTAATGCAGCACATTTTGGTCGGTTCCGAGGAACATATCGAGCCAGATACCCGAGTGAACTGGTGCGCCTGCAGCTTCTATGAAACCTGCGTTAAACACCACATCCACCTTGACCGGGTCTGTCGCGTCCAAGTGGCCGAGGTAAGACGAGATGTCCACCAAATGACCGGTGCCCGGGCGGTATCCCGGACTGAGATTCAAATTTCCGTCTCCGATTCCGGTGATTCCAACCGGGCTGTAAACCCGGGTCTCACCAGGCGCGAGGGTGAATGCGGACGGAATGAGATAGTTGAAGGCGTTCGCACCGGGGGGCATGACAGGATGATTTTCCGGGATTTCAGGTGGATTGAATGCCCCCCATGTTAACCTTCGGTATTCCGGAAGCGGGATACCGTCCTTGTTGTAATGCCGGAAGGCGCAAGGCATGGGCTTGCCCATCTGGATCCGGAGGTTCGCGGGACTGGTGAGGGCGACGTTGTAAGGATTCCACATCGTGATGACCGGAGTGATGAGAAACTCCAGGTTGTATGTGTTCCGCATGGCGGGATCCGGGTGATTCTCCTGCTGCACGGTTCGGTGCGAGAATAGCCAATGGACGCGGGCAACGACCATGCCCGTCCGAATCTCGTGCAGGTAAGGGAAGGCGTTGTTTTTATCCACAATATTGTAAGTGGGATATGCGATGGTGCGTTTGTAGGCGGTCGCGAAATGCTTGAGGTTGTGCCAACTGCTCACCGCGCCGTGCTGATAGATCGGGGCATTATTCGTGTCACCCCAGTAAGCGCTCCACGGGTAGAAAAGTGATTGCGGTGCCTGAGGGGTGGCGGGGGTCGGCTTCGAAACACTAGTGGTGGAAGTGGCGTTGATGCGGAAAAAGGGAAGTCCGGTGGCGGGGAGTTTGTCCCAGTTTTCGGTCGCGAGCGAGAGATCCTTGCGCCAGCCGCCGGTGGCGGTGTTGGTGAGCAGGCCGGAGGAGGTGGCGGAGAGGTCGTGGAAAAACTCGTTGGAAGCGGGCAGCGCGCCCTTGTCCGCGACCAGATCTGCCTGATGGAGGCTGACGACCTTGGCGGCGGCGGCGGCATCGCCCAAAAGTTTTTCCAGACGGAAGGGTTTGGTATCCGCCACTGCGTGCGATTTCGATTGCGCCGACCAACCGGCCACCGTGTCGCCGGCGGGCCCGTAAGGCTTGGGGACGCGGGCTTTTTGGTTTTCACCGCCGATCCACCAGGCGAAGGAGCCGCGCCGGGCACCGACTGTGATTTCCGATGGTGTCAGGTGGATCTGGAGGTTCTCGCGATCCGGCCCCGCGCCAACTGAACCGGGACCCACCAGAGTGATTTTGTCAGCACCCGGCGCGGTGTTTGGAAGAACCGCGCTGTCACCGGAGACCAACCAGGCGAGGAAGCGAGCTTTTTTCTTGGCCGTGTAGTCGCCTGGGGAAATCGGCCGGCCGGCGAAGGCACCGGTGGTCTCGTGGTTCGTGCCTTCCCAACTTTTCCAAACACCGAGCACGGGTGAGTTGTTTTCGTCAAGGACATCCGCGCGGGCGGTGACGCGTGTGTCAGGCCCGGTTTGTTTTTGCAACTCAGCTATTGCTAACATCATGGATGTCCTGGCATTGCTGCGGGCGATGGACATGGCATCGCTCTGGCTGGATGCGCGCAGTGACACACTCGACAGGCTGAGCAACCCAACGGCCAGAACCGTCAAAAGGATCATCAGCGATAGGGTGACAATCAGCGCGAAACCTCGCGCGTGGTCTTTCATGAAATGGGTTTTCGTCTGCAACAGCATTTAGATGGATGCTAGGAATCTTCTTCTGGCGTGAATGTCATTGGGTATAATCTCCCACGCTGCCTGCGGAAAGTCATTGAACCTTTGCGTCAATCTTTTGGATTTTTGCGTCATTTTTCTTTTTCATGAGCCTGAGAGACCGGCTGAAAACCACTCGAAGGATAGAACTGCGAACGGGGAATTGGGTTGCCCCGCTCCTCCCTCCGAAGTGTTTGAAGCCCCCCTCGATGAGCCCCCTCACCCGTCCGTCGGCAACGTGCTCGCGCCCCGGTGGCGTACGGCATCCATCAACTA
Organism: Verrucomicrobiaceae bacterium; assembly: GCA_027485615.1. Classification (GTDB taxonomy): domain Bacteria; phylum Verrucomicrobiota; class Verrucomicrobiia; order Verrucomicrobiales; family Akkermansiaceae; genus Luteolibacter. The sequence goes on along the minus strand of JAIXQS010000049.1, from coordinate 18,599 downwards.
CATGCTGCTCCAGCATTCTGGCGACACGATTCTGCTCCTGCCCGCATGGCCGAAAGATTGGAATGTTTCCTTCAAACTCCACACCCCGCGCCAGACCACCGTCGAAGTCATTTATCGCGGCGGGAAAATCGAAAAACTCGAGGTTTTTCCCCGGGAAAGAAGGAAGGACATCACGCTCCCGGTGGGGATCGACGCCCCGTGATCCCACGAACTTTAGCGACTTAAGCCGCTTTCCCGAAATCCCTAGATGCACCAATCTCAGCCCCGATGTCCACATCCCATTCCACCATCAACGGCATTTTTGTTTCCAACATTGTTCCATAAGACGCCAAGGGGCGCATCGATGAAGAATAGCTTCGCCACATCATCCGCTGGGTGGGAGACAAGGGCGTCACCGAATTCTATTTTTTATGCTGTGAAATTTCATTTTGATAATTCGGCGGCGATGCCTGTCCTATTTGATGAGGCTGATCACCAGGGTGTCCGTTCTTTGAATCATGGGCGCTGCTTCATTAGGGCGAGCATGGCTTCGGCGAAGGCATTGCCCATCAACGCGAAGGTCTTGGCGCAGCCGAGATAGTGGTAGCCGGCGTTCGACGCGCCGCGCTTCCACAAGGCGACCTCCGCAGGCGAGATGAGTTTGGCCTCAAACGATTTCACATACGCCTCCTTCTGGCGCTTGGTCATCTTGCCATTGGCGTTGGGGTGGTCTTCGTGTTTTGCATCGAGGAAGAATCGCATCTGCTCGACCTGGTCATATTTTTCATCAATCGCTCCGAGTTCCATAGACCAAAACGGCGCGGTGGGCACAGCGGCGACATTGTCTTTGAACTCCGGCAGCAGTGCCGTAGCGGTCATTGCTTCGCGGAATGCGACGATGTCTTCGTCCGGCTTTGTGCCCTTAACTCCCATCACGCCGATGACGAAGGGCATCTTTGGCACGTTGAGATCCTTGCGCACATCGCGGATGAAGGCCGCCAGGCACTCGCTGTATTTGGCGAAACGCGGTTTCTTACTGTCCGCCGGGACCTCGGGATAGACATCGTAGTCCACCATGTCGTTCCAGCCTTGCAGCCAAACGAAGCCCGCGACCTCGAAACCCTGCGCGGCATCGTATTCGGGGCAAACGCGCTTGGGATCGGCCAGCACCTTTTTCACATGCTCCATCATCAGGCGGTAGTAGTGGCCAGTGGCTTTCGCCTTTTCGACTTTCCACTTGGCGAAATCCTTGGGGATGCCATGTCCCACTTGTTTGGGATAGTTCTCCCGCTGGAACGAACTCAGTTGATACGGGCCCGCACTGGGCGGGCGGAAGTCGGTGTGCAGGCTCTTGCCGCCCCACGCCGCCTTGATGATGAGAACTGGCTCACCCAGCGCCGCGTCCATCGTGAGGCCAAAGGTGAACTCCGGCCCGATCTTGTCGCCGGGCTCGGCGGGGTCCATGTCCCACATCGAACCGTAACCTGCCGTCAGTTTGCCACTGAGCTCAAAGTTGTTCTCTTCGACTCCGGTCAGATACGAGATCCACGCGCCTTTGCACACCTCCGGCTTGCCGTCGGCCGCCCGCATCAGCTTGAGCAGCGGCGCGGTCGCCGGGTCGTCGCCGATGTAATCGAAGGTGTTGATGTTCGCAGGGCCTTCCATGTTCGACTGTCCGGCAAGGATGAAGACCTTCAGTGGCTTCGCGTCGGCGCTGGCAGCGGCGAAGAATGCTGTGACTAGAATGGTGACGATGCGTTTCATGGTGTTGCTTCTTGAACGCAGTTTCATTTTAGCCGGACGAGTTCCGGGGTGTCGCGCGAGCCTTGGATCGCACGAATTGTTTCGCGGACACACTTGGCCTTCATGATCATCAGATCCTCAGGGAAGTCCTTTTCTTCCTTTTCAAAGTAGTCGGCAATCTTGGTCAGTTCCGGGATGACTGACTTCGCGTGCGTTCCGTAGCTGAGGAGAATACTCATTAACTCGGGGGTGCGGTCCTGGCTATCCCATGGATCCTGATTGCGGGTGTAATTCACGCAGGCGCGGATTCCTTCCTCGATCCGATGCTTGGCGAGAATGCGCAGACCCTCCACGCGAATCGAGTCGGAAAACATTTCCCCACTCGGGGCCGGTTCGATGACCGCCTCATAGATCGCGGGCAACAATGGCTTGATTTCTTTGGCAGAGAGATTCCGATAGACGGAACCGATGGTGCTCCGAGCACGGCCATCCTGGTTCCTGAGACCGACCCTCACAGCCTTGCAGAGCAACTTGCGGTCAACTCCGTCCAAGGAAGAGTTGAGCATTCCAACACTATGCTCCTCGCCGTCATCAAAAAGCGCGAAACAAAGATACCGCTGCTGCATCCCGCGCGGGTCGTTTTTCGTGTCCACCTGCGCCAGCAGTTCGAGAAGTTGCGGAACCGCTGGCATCGCGGGAGTGCCGATTGCTGCAAGCGCATCGGCTGCCTTGATGCGGAGCCAGAGGTCGCGTTCGGACAAAAGTTTCCGCAGCGCATTCACGGCGGGCGCGGCTCGCTCGCCCAGCGCCTGAAGCGCCTGGCACGCGCCGTAGCGGGATTCAAGGCGCGGGGAATCCAGCATTTTGCGCAGGGCCTGAATGGAAACGTCCTCGCGGCGGGCTAGCGCAATCGCCGCGCGGTTGCGCACCGTGGGTGCCCAACTCCCGAGGCGCTCCAGAAGTTGAGCTTCGCTGAGTTTGTCATAGGCGCTGTGCCAGTCTTTGTTGTTCCAGCCGCGACCGTCATCGATGAGCGATTGCGCAGCGGCAGCATCGGGTTGTGGGGCGATGCTCGGGCGTTTGCCAGTGAGATAAATTTTCTTCAGTGGCATCGCGTAGGCCAGCAGGTAACTGCCCGTCGCGTCCCATCCTGCATAGCTGTCTTGCTCAAACTCCGGCGGGCCCTGGTGGTGAAAAGTCCCGTCCCAGCGCCGTGCAAGGTCGAAATACCAGCCACCGAACTCGTTCATCCACGCTCCGGTCGCATTCGGGCCGGACAGGGCAACACCCGGCATCGCCCACAGAATATTGAAGAAATTCCCGCAGTGCCCGCAGTCGCGCTCCGACCCGTGGGAGGCCACGCTCACACGGGAGAAAAACTCCGTGCCTTCCTTTTCACCGAGCAGGTTGAACAAGACAGCGGCCATCCCGCACTTGCCGTTGTCATCGTGGACAGCAACACACGGGTGATGGTCACCGTAGGGAATCGCGCCCTTTCCCATGTAGAAACGCAGCAGCTTCGCACTACGCTCGATAGCGAGATCCAGTGCTGGATCTTTCACGCCCGCCTCACGCGCCAGAACAAGTGCAATGGTGAGTGGCACGCCCGGCGAATTCATCATCCCGTAGCCGCCAAGCCGGCCGCCTGGTATCGCAAACCCATGGCCCCACGAACCGACGGCACTCTGGCCCCTGGCGGCTTCCAGCGCGAGACGCCGCAGCCCCGGCATGACCGATTCATCGCCAGTCGCCATCACATACTCCGAGAGCAGCAACATGACGTAGCCGTAATACCATGTCTTCATCGTGTCCTCCGAGAAGTCTGTCGCGGCCCATTCCGCCTCGCGCTTCACCAGCGGGAGATAGGCGGGATCACCACTGGCTAACAGGGCGAGCGCGTTGAGAGAGCGCACAATGGGATCCGCTTCGTGCCCCGATTTTGCCACTTTTTCAGCGAGCGCCTTGCATCCTTGCTCCAATATGCGCTTGGACTTCGCGCAGTCAAAAGGAGCAGTGGCGCTGAAACTGCCCAATACCGGGAGTTTCACGACGACCTCCGCCGTCTCGCCCTTACGCCAGCGGGTGATGACCAGTTCCCCACCGCCGACTTCCGATTCGGCGAGGGTGAGGGCCTTGCCGAGCTCGGTGCGCGGGTCGTAGGAAAACGGCTTGCCGCCGACGCCGAGGATCACGTCGCCAACCGCGAGGATTCCATCGGCGGGAGAGCCCTTGTCCACGTGGGTGATCGCGATCTGGCGGGCGTCTGTGGTGACCAACTCGTCGCAGAAAATCCAACCGCGAAGTCCCGTGGCCCCAAGGTTCCAATCGTGGGTTGCACGGGTTGGGATTTTTGCGCCCTTGGTGAAATCGGGAATGGCAATCTTGCCTGATTGCTCGGCCATGGCAGGATCTGCCAGAACCGCCGCCATGGCGAAAGTGGAGAGCGCGGCGCGGAAGTGGTGCTTGAGGGGCATGGTCGGGGCAGAGGTTATCGAATCATTGATGGAAAAGAATGTCCCCCTAGCGGGGCGGCCAGCACACGGGGGTTCTTCACGGATAGAGTTACGCGCTTCCCGCACAAAGTCATTGAACCTTTGCGTCAATTTATTGAACTTTTGCGTCACTTGATCGGGTAAAACCCAATTCAAGGCTGCTCCTGGGTGGGCGACCTTGAAATCACGGAATCGATTCCGTATTTTCAAGGTCGATGGGTTTTTAAATCCAGGATTGCTTCAGGGATCAGCGCTGCGGCAAACCAGCCACTCCCGCTTGTTTGCGGAACTCGCCCGGGGTGATTCCCATCTTGCCCTTGAACAAACGGTTCATGTATTCCGGGTGTTCAAATCCGGCTTTTCTTGCCACTTCGGCAAGCGAAAGGTCGGACTCGGCCAAGAGGCGGCAAACCCGGTCCAGCCGGATCCTCAGAATTTCGCCCTTGGGAGAACTGCCGAGGATTTTTGAGAAGCGCCTCTCCAGCACACTTCTGGAAAGCGGAACCACTTTGAGGATGTCCTCTACATCCAGGCCATCGCACGCGTGTTCGCGGATGTGTTTGAGGGCGGCAGCGATGAACCGGTCGTCGATGGCGAGCACATCGGTGGATTGCCGTGCCAGCACTCCCAAAGGCTTGACGAGGACGGATTGGAAATCGGTGTTTCCCTCCGCCATCAGCCGGGCCAGCATCTCAGCCCCTTCGAAACCGATCTGCTGGGTGTTCAGGATCACGCTCGACAAGGGCAAGTCCGAGAGTTCGCAATAGATTTCATCCTTGTCCACCCCGATGACAGCCACCTCATCCGGCACGGCCAAGCCCACCTCCCGGCAGCAATTGAGCACTTGGCGCCCCCGGGAATCGTTGCATGTCATGAGCCCGCAGGGTTTTGGCAGGGATTGAAGCCAGCCTAACAATTCCCGTTCGTATTGCTCACCATGTTCCTCATATCCGAGGCCTGAATCGCCTTGCCGGGGTTCGGTTTTGTCAAATACATGGCAGGAAAAACCGCCTTCCGACACCCGCTGCACAAAGCTGGCCCGCCGCATATCCGACCAATCCATGCCGTTGAAGCCACAGAACGCGTAGTTCTTGAAACCCCGCTCCATCAGATGCTCCGCGGCCATGCGGCCCACAAGATTCTCATCGGAACGTATCCGCGGAAACCGTGCCTCAGGCAAGCTTGCGCTCAGGTCAACCACCGGCACTCCGGACTCACCGAGCACCTCGGCCATGGCCGGACTCGAAACCCGCGCAAGGATCCCATCCCATTTCCATCGGTCGAACCATTTCGGGAAGTGCTCGCCGGGATCTCCCTCCTCGAACTCGATCGACCAGGGGCCGTGAATCCGGACATACCTGGCGATCCCCATCAGCAGTTCACGACCGTAGCTGCGCGAGGATTCAATGAGCAAGGCCACCCGGGGCGTGGTTTTTTTTCCGGTGGGTTTCTTCATGGGTTGGGAGAATGCCTTGCCATTCTAAATCCCGCCTTTCAAGCGATTACGCACCAGGACCGCAAAACCAACTACCAACAACCCGCTCACCGACCAGACTCCCACATGCGGTGCATGCGGCACTACCAGCAGGCTCAAGGCTCCGATCCCCGGCCCCACGAAATTTCCCGCACCCATCATCGCCTCGTGGATGCCGCCTTGCTCGGCGCGAGCCTCACCCACATCCATCGAATAAAAGAGCGAAGCATAATAAAGCACGCCCACCGCCAGCCCGAAGGCCACCTGGCCGGCACCGAGCCACCACAAACCATTGGCCGTGAGCACGGTGGCGAAGCCCATGATCAGGAGAATGTAGCCACCCAGCAGCCACCGGAACCGGTAGTGCCAGCCCGGCCATCGCCACATCACGACGAACGCCGCGAGCCGGGCGAAAAACCAGATCGAGCAGAAAAATCCGGCCACCGTGACGCTCAGGCCCATCCTCCGCGCAAGCTCCGGAATCATGGCCAGCAGGGTGAAAGCCGCGACGCAGGCAAAGGGATTCGCGATCCAGGCCATCCGCTGGAAAGAGCGGGGACACGCCCCGCGGCTGGCTGGAGGCATTTCCTCACTCGGCGGGGATTCGCTGAGAAGCACGGGTGGCGCTTCCCCGTGACGGCGGGCGTATCCCCACAACACGACAAGCTGTAAAAGGTGCAATCCCGGAGGCAGCCAGAAAATACTGCCGCTTCCGAGCCACTCGAACAGGCCGCCTCCGAAAAAATACGACAGCGCCGAGCACGTCGCCCAAACCACGCTGTAAACGCCCACGAGATGCGCACGATCAGAACCGCTTTTGCCCTCGGTCACCAGAGCCTCAAGCGCGGGCCACACGACAAACTGAGAGGCCGTCCAGAGAATCAATACGGCAATCTGCACCGGAAGCTGGGGGAAAAACGCACCCACCGTCAGCGCGGCGATCATACCAACCAGTCCTGAATACATCGTTCTGACGCATCCATGGCGCTGCGCGAATTTACCACCCTGCCAGGATGCCAACGCGATCACCAATCCCATGAGCGCGGCGACACCGAGATTGCCGAGATTTCCGAAACCATGCCGGTCGCGGAACAGGAAGAAGACGTAGTTCCCGTAAAATCCGCAGGCCAGCGAACCCATGGCCTCGAACGCGAACAGCGGAAACTTGGAGGCAGAAGGGCGCATGCGACGGTTCGAAATATCTCAGAACATCCCGCATCCGGGCCTTTCAGCGAAACGAGGCCGGGTTGGTAGCCTTGGGAGGGCGGGTTGGTAGCCTTGGGAGGGCGGGGTGGTAGCCTTGGGAGGGCGGGGTGGTAGCCTTGGGAGGGCGGGGTGGTAGCCTTGGGAGGGCGGGTTGGTAGCCTTACTAGGACTCGAACCTAGAATGACGGAATCAAAATCCGGAGTGTTACCATTACACTATAAGGCTTCTCGGTGGAGCTTTCGCCCCGGGCGCGGGAAAATAAGCGGGCGTCCCCGGCTTTGGCAACCCGGAAATCCATGACTCGTGGGATTTTTACCTGCGCCGGTGACTTTCCTGTGGCAATCCCGCCCTCGATACCGCGATAACCACTCCGCAGTATTCACCTCCGTTCATGGCGCCATTGCGCGCTGAAAACAGCTTCCCGATATGGTCACGAAATTCGCCATCGCCACGGCCATCGCGCTCGGCATTCTGGCATGCGGAACAGCCGCGGCTCAGACCCGCAACGGTGACTGGTGCACCGGGCTGGCGGACATCGGCAAAATCCATTCCGATCCTGGGAACCCTTTCCTCGAATCACTCAGCCTTGAGGGTCGTATCCATCATCAGGCCGCACATATCGATGGCGAAGACAACCTCGGCAACGGTTTCGACGAATCCTTCGATGACTTCAGGCGGGTTCGGTTCGGTGGAAAGGCACAATTCCTGCGATATTTCACCGCCCAGACAGCGGTCGATTTCGTCCTGGATAACCGTTTCAGAGGCGGCGAGCTGGACTGGGGTTTCGAGCAGTTCGAAAAAGCCACGATCACCTTCGACATGAAGCGCGCGTTCTCGGTGGATCCGCTCGACTCATTGACCCTCACCTACGGTGTCAGCAAATTCGCGATGACATCCGAAGTCCGCGAATCGTCCAACAACATCATCACCATCGAGCGTTCGGCGATCGCAAACAAAGTCCATGCCGCCGCCCAGCCCACGGGTTTCACGCTGAGTGCCGGAAAAAACGGCTGGCTCGCTTCTGCAGCACTTCTCTCCACCGAGGACGACTCCGACACCATCGGCGGTTTCATGGACGGCCTCATCTACTTCGCGGCGGTGGATTACAAGGCCTCCGAAAGCCTCACCTACAGCCTGGACGGCGTTATCAGCGACGCCTCCCCCGGCGAGGATGACATCCTCGGCTACGATTGGGCGAGTTCCTTCAACGTGGTCTGCGACCAAAGCCCGTACGGCATACTGGGAACCGTCGTGCTGGGGGATAACGGTGCGGAGGCAGGTGGCCGCGGCGGCAGCTTCCACGGGCTCACCGTCATGCCCTGGTATTGGATCATCGATGGGAAACTCCAGACGGTTTTCCAATACAGCCACTCCGGATCGGACGAGCCGGCGGGCATTCGCGCCCACACCCGCTACCTCGCCGGCGCGCAGAACATCGCCAGCGTAAACTCCGGTCGCGGCGACGAACTCCACACCTTTTATCTCGGCCTCAACTGGTATCTGTGCGGCCACAACCTCAAGCTCATGGGCGGCGCCGAATATGCGGATCTCACGACCCCCGCCGGCGGCGTGGACGCGCTCACCTACACCATCGCCGTGCGGATGAAGTTCTGATCTCCCTTCTGCTTCCATTTAACTTCTGGAATGTTCCTCAGGCCTCGGTAAGGATTCCGCCGTAACCGAACACCATCCATGAAACCAATCCGCCACCTCTGCCTTCTCGCCCTCGCTTTCACAGCGACACTCCACGCCGAACCCATCCCCGAGTCCCTCCGCCAGAACGGCTGGTTCATCGGCGCGCAGGCCTACACGTTCAAGGAGTTCACCACCTTCGAAGCCATCGCCAAGACCAAGGAAGCGGGCGGCAACATGATCGAGATCTATCCGGGCCAAAAGATGAAGCCGGGTTCGGATGTGAAAATCCACCACACCATGCCCGAGGAGGCCATCGTCGAGCTACTCGCCGAATGCGGGCGGCAGGGCATACGCCCGGTGAACTATGGCGTCGTCCCCGCGAACAATGCGGAGGAGGTGAACAAGATCATGGCATTCGCGAAACGCCTCGGTCTCTACGCCGTTTGCTCCGAGTCCACCGAGCAGATCGCAGCTTGGGAAAAGGCAGCCATCGAAACCGACGTGAAGGTAGCTTTCCACGAGCACGGCGGCTCCATGAGCAATCCGAAATACAAGGTCTGGCACCCGCTCTACATCCGCGGCGTCGTGGAAAGCCGCGACGAGCGAGTCGGAGCCTGCGCCGACCTCGGCCACTGGTGCACCTCGAACCTCAAGCCCGTCGAGTGCCTGCGTGTCCTCGAGGGCCGCATCGTCAGCGTCCACCTCAAGGACAAGGCTGATTTTGGCAATGCCGCGGTGGTCACAGTCGGCACCGGTGTGGTGGATGTGAAAGCCTGCCTGGAGGAGCTGAAAAAGCAGAAATTCGACGGCCACATCTCCATCGAGCACGAGAACGAATGGAAGGACAACGTTCCGCAGGTGAAGGCCGCCATCGATTTCGTGAAGGCGAATCCGAAGTGATTTGCCGGGTTTTCACCAAACGCCGATTTCCCTGAGCTGCCTTTCCGCGACTTCCGCCCATCCCCGGTTCGCGGCGGGTGAGGCGGGTGAGGGATGCAGGATTCTGCCGGTAGCCGCATCGTTGCCGATCGCTTCTTTGGCCGCGATCAGCTGAGCCTCGGCATAGCCACCGACGCCAATCAGGATTTCGGGTTGTAGGATTTCGATCACCCGCCGCAGATGCTTCTGGCACGCCGCATCCACCGCCGCCATCTCCGCCGCACGGATCTTGTCGGGAGTGAGGTTCGCGCCGCTGTCTTTCATCCAGACCAGCGGGCAGAAATTGATCACCAGATGGTCTTTGAAAAAGCCCTCGGCGTGGGGAAATTTCTCCGAAAACAAACCCCACAGCCGCCGACCGCTCACCTCGGACTTCGGGCAATCCATCCCGAGGATTTTCCGCTTCGGATGTTCGTCGGCGGGTTTGCCGATTTTCGGACTCAGTCCCATCCAATCCCTCACCGCCGCGACCTCGCCGAACGGAACCCCCGTCTGCGCCATGCCGTAAGGCCCCGGATTCATGCCCAGAAGCAAAACGCGCTTCCGACCTCCGCCAAACTTTTCCAGGTAAGCTTCATTACCCGTCGCCGCGTAATCGAGCGTAAGGTAGGTGTGCGTCACCGGATCGGAAAACCGCAGCGGGCGTAGCTCGTCCGCCAATATCCTGCCCGCCTTGATCAATTCGCCAACCGTTGCCATCCCGCCGGGATCAATCCAGTTCCTTGATGCGCAGGTTGCGGAAGCGGTAGGTCTGCCCTTTTTCGCCGTGATGCTGGATGCCGATCACGCCGCTTGCGTCCTTGTCGTCCTCGACATCAGTGGTGACCACGCCGTTCACCTCGATGGTGATCTTGTTGCCCTTGCAGGTGATGCGGTAGGTGTTCCAATCGTTGCGCTTGAAGGTATCGCCCGCCCGTTTTTTGAAAGCCTCCTCGCTGGCCTTGTCGCCCTTGATCGGACTGATGAACCATGACCTCCGCCCTTCATCGTAGAGCCCGCCCGACCAACCGCGCTTCGGATCCCCGTCCACCTCGGACTGGTAGCCGTAAACCTTGCCGGGCTCGGCGTGCGCTCGGAACATGAAACCGCTGTTCGCCTGCCCCTCCGGCAGGTGCACATCGCCCTCGAAGACAAAGTTCGCGTAAGTCTTCTCGGTCACGAGGAAAAACTTGTTGTTGGCGATGAGATGGATCTCTCCGTCCACCACCTTGGCCTCGCCATGCTTGTAGGGATTCTTCCAGCCCTCCAGCGTCTTGCCGTCGAAGAGCGGCCTGAAACCGCCATCGGCTTTCGTTTCCTCCGCCAGGCAGGCGGGAAGGCTCAGGCAGAAAATGGCGGCGATAAGTAGTTTTGCGGGTTTCATGGTGATACTTCGAACGTTTGCCTTATGGGTTTGATTCGATCCCATTCCCTACCCCTCAGGAAGGAAAATGTTTCAGCCACGCTACGCGGCTGTTCAAAGCGGGTTGCCGAAAGACCGGCTTCCTTTCCCAAGGCTCCTTTTGCCGCAGCAGGGGATATCGGATCCATGGAGACAGGAGTGATCCGGTCAGGGATCGGCTCCATTGCGCCGGCTCTCGGGGCGATGAATATGATTTGGATTTCCCCGCCGTCTTCCCCATTCTCCCGCGCGTGAAGTCAGGATTCCTCGAAAAACTCGTCGCCCGCCTGGATCGGGTGGAGCCGGGGGAGATCCAGCAAATCGTCACGCGGCTCATCCAGGAGAAAGGTTTCCTGGAGAACGTGTTCGAGGCGTTGCAAGAGGGGCTCATCATTCTCGATCCGGATGGGAAAATCCTGTTCCTCAACCGCGCCGCCTGCCGCTTTTTCGGATTGGATGCCGCCGAAACCCTCGGCCAGCGCATCGCCGACAAGATCCGGGGCATCGACAGCATTTCCCTCAGCGGCTCCAGCGTGGCCGTTTCCCGGGACATCGAGGTCTTCTATCCGGAGCACCGGAAACTGAATTTCTACCTCTCGCCGATCGACGGCCCGAAGAAACACGAGCAACCCCTCGGCCACGTGATGCTGATCCGCGACCTCACCAGCAGCCTCGCGGAGACGCAGGAAACCCTCGAATCCGAGCGACTCAACGCCCTCACCCTGCTCGCCGCCGGCATCGCCCACGAGATCGGGAACCCGCTCAACTCCCTCGACATCCACCTCCAGCTCATGGAGCGGAAACTCCGCCGCCTCGCCCCCGCCGACCGCAAGGGCCTATCCGAGCACATGCACACCGCCCGCCAGGAAATCCAGCGGCTCGACACGATCCTCAAGCAGTTCCTCCACGCCGTCCGCCCCACCACCCCGCGCCGCGACCGCAGCAACCTCAACGCCATCCTCAGCCAGACCCTGACCCTGCTGGAGCCGGAAATCGTTTCCCGCGGCATCACGGTGGATCTCGATCTCTCGCCGAGTCTCCCCGCAGCCTTGGTCGATCCCGACCAGTTCCAGCAGGTTTTCTACAACCTCATCCGCAACGCCTACCAAGCCATCGCCGGGGAAAACGGCGTGATCGGCATCCGCACCCGTTCCTCGGAAACCGATTTCCTCATCACCATTTCCGACAACGGCACCGGCATCCCGCCCGAGCAGATGGGCAGCCTCTTCGAGCCCTACCGCACCACGAAATCCTCCGGCACCGGCCTCGGCCTGCTCATCGTCCGCCGCATCATCCGCGAGCACGGCGGCGAAATCGAGATCCAATCCCAACCCGACCAAGGCACCCACATCCTCATCCACCTCCCCCACACCGCACCAAGTCCGAGGCTTCTGCCTTCGCCGGTGATTGACGCGTGAAATCGGCGTTATGATTTTGGGTTCTGGCGCTTTGGCCGTCGCCCGCCCTCACCATCCAAGGACAAAACCTCCGCCTTCGCCACCGGGAGGAAAAACCTCGGAAAAAGCCCGCTGATTTTCGTCAACCGGCCCGAAACCCACGACAACGCCGCCTTGGCACCCGTCCCCGGAGCCATCAACCCCGTTGCCCCAGCCCCGGCTTTCGTTGCACCGGCCTTGTCATTCGTCACCGGAGCGAAAATTTCCGATGCCGGGGCCCTAATTTTCGCGGTACAGTCCCACGCTTTCGTTGTACGGCACCCAATTTTCGTTGTGACCCCTAAAAAACGTTGTTTTTTGATAACCGCCTGCCACCCATCCCCTCAGCTTCGGTGTAAAAGACCCGACTTTCGCCAACCCAGCCCCGGCCATCCTCAACATTGCCAAAAATTTCTTTGTTTGCGGCTTACCCTTCGCCAACCAAGCCTTAACTCTCGCTGTAAATCGCCGTTTTCCCGGGAATTGCCCGAAATTGCCTCCCTTCACCCAAAAAACCGGCCATGGACGAAAATCCGTGCCATCGGGAACCCGATCAGGTAAAAAACCGACGTCTGACGAAAAGCACACAAACATATGCCAGAAGAACCAAATCCACAGCCAGACACAGCCCCGGATGCCACACGCAAGCGCGGCTACTTCAACAAGGAACAGCTCGAGGACATCGATGAAGCCGCCTCCGTCTTGACCGCCGCCCACAGCTACGCGGTGGAAATGGCGGATCAGGGCATCACCGCCGCGTATGTCGATTCCTTCGAGTCCGCCATCGCGGAAGCGCAGAACCGCACCGCCAACGCCGGACTGACCAAGGATCAGGCCGAGACCGAGACCGCCGAGAGCCTCGCCGCCGCCAAAGCCCTGGAAGCGGGGCTCCGGAAAATCCAGAGCTCCGCCAAGCAGAAATTCAAGATGCTAGCCGAGGACGGCGATCCCTCCACGAACTTCCCGCTCGATGGATACCTCATCGGCGCGCGCATCAACACCAGCCGCGCCATCCTCATCCAGAGCGCCACCGCCCTCATCGCCCGCGCCACCGCGGATGACCTGCCCGGCTTCAGCACCCCGGAGAAAATCAACGCGATCCAAACGCTCCTTACCGCCTACAAGAACAGTGAGGAGACACAGCAGGAAGGCGGCGAAGGAAAAGGCCTCGCCCGCCTCAGCCGCGACGAACTCATCGACACGCTGAACACCCGCCGCTCCGCCATCCAGCACGCCGCCGATGCCATCTGGCCGTACACCAATGCGCTCACCCGCCCCATCCGCTCCTCCTTCCAGATCCCAACAGCCCGCCCATTGACCCTCTGAGCTCAGCATCCGCTAACTCCAAGCCCGCCGCCGCCTCATGGCGGCGGGCTTTTTTAAGGCAGCGTCCATATTCTATGAGTTTCGGAGCAACGCGACCGCAAACAACAGCGTGCATTCGCGCCTTATTCGGTCTGTTCTAGACGCTTGATTCGCTGTTATAGGAAGATCTGTCCACTATCTATTTCGGCGACGATTCAGAATCCTCCATATCCCTAGAAACATTGCTACGGCTACGGCGGTGATTGCAATCCACCAATAAGGAGAGGAATTAGCCGTGTCATTTGGTTTGTTGGGTGAACTGGCATCAGCCTCGCTATCTGTAGCGTTCAGGCTCCTTATAGGGCGGATCTCTCTTCTATCCTCTCTTCTTCGAACATCTCTCTGTGTCACCTGCGATGCCGCGGTCGCCATCAAGGGAGAATCTCTCACGAGCGTGATTATATCTCTAATCCCCTCCCGATATTTCTCATAAGGCGTCGTAAACGGTTCGCTGCGGTATTTCGCCGCGAGTTCTGGATCTTGTTCCTCTGCTCCCGTTAGTAAAATTTGGTAGTCTAATCCTAATTCTTCGTTTGTTGCAGTAATGCTCACCCCTCCCACCATCGGCGTAATTTCCTCCCAGGGATCACCTTCAATCGCCGCAGACTTGAAATACTTTGTCATTTTGATTTGATCAAGGCTCGCAACCGCATTGTCCGTTTCCGGAAAATACGCGGCGGCAAGTTTCTTAAGCCTTTCCTTTCTCTGACTGTCCGCCTCCTCGTGATGTTTTCTCAGCTTTCCGTATTTATCCGCTTCAATTGCTCCTTTGGAAGCGATCCAAATCACCATGGGGTAGATGTGATCCTCGCCTGTCACCTTAACGTATGCGACTTTTTTGAAATGGATATTCCTGACCTTCGACTCCCTTTCGGTATGATCTTCGATCTCCAGGCTTAATCCGGGCAAATACAGGAGTTCTGCGATTTTTTCCGTGTCGATCTCGCTTTGGGCATTGAGAGGCGCAGCAAGCAGTATTAGCAACGTTGTCAGTCTCATAGTTTTTTAGTAAGATTGCCCCAGCAAAACCCATCCGGTTTTGATTTCGACATTGGTGAAGAAGACCCTTCCGGCGAAAGGCCATCTGGGGTCAGTGAGCGTTGCGAAAGCAGCTTGAGTAATTGCTGCATCTTTTGTCAGGTCGAGCTGTATCGGCCCAAGTTTCAGGTTAGTTCCATATGCCCAGTCATAAAGATCGGTCACATATCCATCCATTTTGTATTCCAGTATTTCCAAATTACCTCCGATGCTCTCCCTGTATCTGAAAGTGATTGTTCCGTGTGCATCGCACTTTCCCAGAGCAAGGTGGACATTGGAGCGAAGATCGCTGAGTTCGAATGCAATTCTGTCATCCGTGAACGCGATGGGAGCGGACTCCTGTTGCGTGCTGGTAGCCGATGCCAAGAGATTCGGCTTATTCGCCATGATCAGACGATCTCTCAAAACCCTTATACCAGCAGAAGAGTGCAAATCACTACCCAGCGTTGAGTTGAATGGGAAAACCAGCTTAAATGTATTTGCTTGGTTTGTAACGTTCCACGTCGCACCCAGTGGATGGGACAAACCTTGCGGGGATGGAATCACATTCGCATCCAAAAGCTGCCCCCCGACAGTGGCTCCAACCCCGGGCACTGTTGTGTCGCCACGGCTGAACATTCCCATGAGGTCTGAACCAGTGTCATGGGTTAGCTCGAGGTCAAAATCATATTCTGCTGTTTCGTGCCTGGCTCTTAAGAAATCATTTCTCGTCGCAATAAGTATCTTATCCATAAATGCATAAGTTGTATCGCCGCCCGAGTAGGGATCTCCATTCTTTTCGATCTTGGGAGTTTTCTGAAACACGTCCTTCACCTCCGCCGGGTCTAAGCTGCCGTCCTTGTCCTTGTCGTAGCCAACCACGATCTCGTACAGTTTGGTATCGTCCTGAGCTTTGAAAGTCAGATCGAGCTTTGAAATTGCCACGGGCGCAAAGGCCACCGATCCCAGTATCTGTGTGGTGCCCACCACCCTTACCCCGACATACATCCCAGGTGCATGTGCGGGATTCACCTTAACGCCGATGCGGAGCTTGGCGTTCTGCCCCGAACGGGTTCCCATGAGCATGGGGTTATTGGGATGGCCACCGTAGTGGAGCGTTGGGAGCTTGTTGGCTTCGTTGCCTGCGATCTGGTCGGAGATCACTTCGGTGATATCGTATTTGATGACGGTTTGTTTGACTGTTTCCGAATGTGCTCCGCTGCCGAGGCCGCCATCGGTGAATGTGGGGGTGAGGTCGTAGGGGTAGGATTGGGTGGAGTTGGGGGGAACGGTCAGGGTGAGGGTTTCAGTTTCGTCCGGCTGCTCAATGCCGTCGATGGTGCGCTCGGTGAGGAGGATGGCCTTGAACTCCCGCGGTTCCGGGGTGGCTGTAGCCGTTTTCACGATGATGCGCCTGTGGGTAAGGGAGGCGTGGTGGCACGGCGGTGTCGGGACGGTGGTGGCTTCGCCGCCCGCTTCGAGGTCGGGGCTGAGCTTGTCGGGCGGGAAGGTGACGGGGAAAGGTTGCCGCTGGGCGATGATATCGCCCAGGTCAGCGAAGGGGATCATGTTTGCCAACGGGTCTTCGTTCGTCGGCACGGCTCCGGGCCATGTGGCGGTTGTAGTTAGTTTCTTGGGGGCGGTGGGGTAAGCGAGGCCGTAGTCGTCGAAATCGTAGCGCAAGCTGCGCTCGACGCTGATCCATGTTGGCGGGTAGAGGTGGGCGTCGGATACCGTCGGGCTGGTGCCGCCGGTGTATTCCTGGGCGGTGGTGAGCCCGTCGCCTTCTGGGTCGAGGGAACCGTCGTTCACGACAAGGGGGTTGAGCGTGGGCTGATACCTGTCCTCGAAGCCGTCGGGAAGGCTGTCGTTGTCGGTGTCCGCCTTGGCGATGTCGGTGAAGGTTTCGTCCTGCTCGCGGACGGAGCTGATTTCGTCGGCGTCGTGGTCGCTGTTTGCATGATCTGCATGAAGCGGGTTTGCGACGAAGGCGAACTCGCCGGACTCGATGATGGCGTTGAGGTTGTGGTCGTCCCATTTCCGGGTGCGCTCTTCGGTGATGTCCCAGAGGCCGTCGCCGTCAACGTCCTGCCTGTAGAGGCTTTCGGCCTCGACGGCGCTAACCGTCCGGTTCCAGACCCGGATGCGGTCGAAGGTGGCTTTGGCCGCGAGCAGATCGTTTACAGGGAGGCCGGATTCGGCGGGTTCCCCGTAGTGGCGCCCGAGGCTGATGCCTGTGGCGGTATCGTTGGTGGCGTTGATCGCGGCGAGGATGACGTTGGGGTTCGTGCCAATGAGCGCTCCATCCCGGTAAACGGTGACGATGCCGCTGCTGCGGACAATCAGGTAGTGGTGGTATTTCCCATCGTCGTAAGTGCCCGGTGGCATGGCGGGGGATGTCACACCGTTGAAAGCCCATGTGCCGTTGACCTGCTGGTTGGTGCCGGGGACGTAGTTGATGAAATTCGACGTGCCCGCCCTGAGGACTTGGGCGCCGTTTGCGAGCCTTTCGATCCACATGCCGTTGATGTCGATGTTAAACTGGGATTGGTAGGGAACGGGTTTCGCAAGGCGGCGGTGGTGGGTGAAGAGAGCAGCAAGGGGGCGCGGGGCGGATATGCTGCCCTGCTCGATTTTCGCCCACAGCGAGACAGAATAGGTGGTGCGGTTATGGAGAAGAGTGCGCGGCGGGCACAGGAAACCTACACCGGCGCTGGTGGTTCCCGCTCCTTTGGAGGGCATGCCTTCGGGTTTCGTTTCCGAATGGAAGGGGACGATGTGGTTGGTTCCGACGGAATCCCCGTAACGGGCGAGGGTGTAATACGGGCCTTGGCTGGGCGCGATGAACGTGCCCTCCAGATCCCAGCGGGCGATCAACCCGGTGGCGAGGGAAGCGGCCAGTCCTTGCGCGCCGTCTGGATCGCCGGTTAGGAAGTTCGTGAAGGCGGCGAGGCCGTTGGTGCCGGGGATATATTCGGTGCCGTCCGGGATACCGTCGCCATCCGTGTCGGAAACCAAGGGATTGAGGCTCTTCGTGGGATTGGCGGGATCGGTGATGTGGAGTTCCTCGTAATCGGTGAGGCCGTCGAGATCGCTGTCGGTGTCGTTGATCTCGACGCGCCAGAAGAGCTTCGGAGGGACTCCACCACCGGGGTAAAGCGTTTCGGACTCGAAGGTGTGGGGCGTGCCGTCGCCGATGTAGGCTCCGGTCGCGGCAGACCAATCGGCGAGATCCTCGGAGGGAATCGCCTCATAGGTTTTTCCGGGGACGGTGAGCCATGACAGGATGGAAACCGGGGGATCGATCAGAACATGCTGTGTGGCGGGTGCGGGCGCTGGGGAGGGATCGAAGGGGTCTTCCGGCGGCGGCGAGGCCGGCGGGCTTACTGATGGAGGCGATGCTTCGTAAACGGGAGGGATAAGGGAAAAGGCGTGCGCGGGGTGGCTGCCTTGGTCATTCGGGTCGGTGCCCGCGCGGGACTCGGTGAGATTTGTGAAACCGTCGCCGTCCAGATCGGATCCGGGGGCTTCGGGAACGGGAGGGTTTTCTCCGATTGTGAAACCGTGCTGGTTTTCCCAGATATCGGAGAGGCCATCCAGATCGGTGTCGATCAGGCCGTGGGCATTCGAGGCGAGCGCGACGCAGAGTGCGGGGAGGAGAAGGCGTTTCATCTTGCCCCCCCTTCGGCTGGGGTTGGCAGCGGTGTTTCCGCGATACGGTAGCGGATGATGAGATCCTTGGGCTGCGAAGGGTTGTCGAGCAACTCAGCTTCCTCGGCAATGCGCGCTGCCTCCCGCCCGGCGTGGGCGGCGGCGAGTTTTTCGGATTCGGTGGCGTAGATCCTGTGGATGGAATCAACGAGGATTAGGGCTTCGGCGGGGATATCCGCCTGATCCGGAATGAAGGTGGGTGCGTCGGTGGTGAATGCCG
>JAIXQS010000152.1 GCA_027485615.1 Verrucomicrobiaceae bacterium | reverse complement strand
GTGCTGCCCGTGGCGGGAAATGGCAAGCCGCAGGCCGGTGTGGTGAAGCTGCCGATCCAGCTCCGCTCCTCCGCGATGCGGGCGCGGTTCCATCCGGACGGTTCCATGTATGTGATCGGTTTCCGCGGATGGCAGACGAACGCCGCCTCCGAGGGCGGCTTCCAGCGGGTGCGCCACATCCCCGATTTAGCCCCCACGTTGCCTGAGAAGCTTGGCTACACGAAAAAGGGCGTTGAGCTCACATTCCCCGTGAAACTCGATGCCGAACTGGTTGAGGACATCGCGAGCTATTCCGTCCAGAGATGGGATTACGTGCGCGGGCCGCAATACGGTTCGGGAGAGTTTTCGGTGGATCAACCCGACACGGCGGCGCGCGAACAGGCGCTGAAGGC
The DNA here is from genome assembly GCA_027485615.1 of Verrucomicrobiaceae bacterium. Taxonomy (GTDB): domain Bacteria; phylum Verrucomicrobiota; class Verrucomicrobiia; order Verrucomicrobiales; family Akkermansiaceae; genus Luteolibacter. Next base: position 6,763 of record JAIXQS010000152.1, on the reverse strand, counting down.
GGAGTCCCAGAAGCACCGCAAGCGCGACACGGTGAAGGTGGAATCCGCAAAACTTTCCGGGGATGGCAAGACGGTGGAGCTCGTGCTCGAAGGGATGAAGCCCTCCATGTCGCTGAAGGTCGGATACGACCTTGAGGACGAGGATGGCGAGATCCTGAACGGCGAGATCCACTCCACCGTGTTCGGAAGATAAGGATCATGTTCAGGTTCGTTTTTCTCCCGCTTGCCCTGCTGGCCACCGCTCATGCGGAACTCACAGCAACCTTCCGTCAGGGCGGTGAAACCGATGTGCGCCTCGACCGCATGGCCGCGCTTTCCGTTCCCGGAGGACAACCGCCTACTCCCTTTCTCAATGCGGGGAAATTCGTTGTGGAGTGGAAAGGCTCGATCGAGCTGAAAGAGCGGAAAAGGCTGTATCTATCCTTCGGAGGCAACGGGAAGGCATCACTCACGGTCGGCGGCGAGGAGGTTCTCTCGGAGGAGGGAACGCTCGGTTCGGCCAAGTCGAAGCGGCTGCGGCTGAACCCTGGCACACACGACATCACCATATCCTACAACAGCGCGGAGGATGGATCCGGGAGCTTCCGGCTCTACTGGGAAGAGGAAGGGATGCCGCGCCAGACGATCCCGCCTACCGCCTTTTTAACGGAACCGAGCGATGAGGCGAAGCTTGGCCAACTGAAGCGACATGGCAGGCTGGCGTTCACCCGCCAGCATTGCGCGAAATGCCACACGCCCGAGGGTGGCTTCGGAGCGAACCCAATGCCGGAAACCGGAGAGATCGCACCCATCCTCGCGGGCATCGGCGACCGCGTGACCGAGGATTGGCTGCGGAACTGGCTTGCCGATCCGAAGGCCATGAAGCACGGCACGAACATGCCGAACCTGATCGATGCGAAGACTCCGGAAGGCCTGCAGAAGGCCGCGGATCTCGCCGCTTATCTGGCTGCATCAAAACTCGGCGGTGAGAAACTTTCCGCGCCCGATCCCACGCTCGCGAAGGCGGGTGGTGTCGTTTTCCACGAACTCGGCTGCGTGGCCTGCCATGACCAGTCTGCCGCCGATGCCTCGCGGGTGCCGCTGAACAACGTCGCCTCCAAATACCTGCCCGGCCAGCTTGTGGCGTTCCTGAAAAAGCCGGAAGCCTTCCATCCGTTCACCGCGATGCCGAATTTCGAGCTCAGCGACGACGAGGCCGCCTCGCTGGCCGCTTATCTAACAGCTTCCTCGGAGGGGAAAGGAACGGAGCTCGGATACAAATTTCCAGCTGGCGACGCCACACGCGGGGCGGAAGTCGCGGCGAGCCTGCATTGCGGCACATGTCATCCCGGGATGCCCGGTGGTGTGCCTAGTGCGCCCGGGCTGGATGCGGTTTTCAAAGCGGATTGGGCGGCGAAGGGCTGCGTGTCGGAAAGCGATAAGCGCCCTGAACTGCCCAAGATGAATTTCGCTGAGGGGGAAAGGGGAGAACTGCTGGCGTTTTCAAAGGCCGGTTCCGACTCGCTGAAAAAGGATGCTGCGGCGGAGTTCGCGGAAAGGCAGGTCACCGCGAAGCGCTGCACCGCCTGCCATGCGATGGATGGCAATGCGTCCGGTCTCGAGACGCTCCACTCCACGACAGCCGGTCTCGCGGCGCATGTGAAAGGCCTCAATGAGCGCGTCGACCAATCCCGTCCGCCGCTCACCTTCGTCGGCGAAATGCTTTTCAGCTCCTACATCGAGTCCATGCTCGCCGGCACCGCCGAGCCGCGCCCGAGGCCATGGCTGGGCACACGCATGCCCGCTTTCACGGCCTACGCGAAACCTCTGGCGGAGGGACTTTCAAGAGTCCATGGCTTTGAGCCGAGCGTTCCGGAAAAGGTCGAGGTCGATCCCGCGCTTGCGGAGATCGGGAAAAAGCTGGTGAGTGCGGAGGGCTTCGGCTGCACGACCTGCCACGGGATCAGCGACCAGGCTGCAACCGCCGCCTTCGAGGTCGGCGCGGTGAATTTCGCCCTCACGCCCGGCAGGCTGCGGGAGGAATTTTACCACCGCTGGATGGACAACCCGGCGGGCGTGACCCCCGGCAGCAAGATGCCCCGTTACGCCGAGGGCAACGAATCCCAGCGCAGCGACATCCTCGAAGGTGATGCCCGCAAGCAATACGAGGCGATCTGGCAGTGGTTGCACTCTGATCAACGTTGAGGCGCATCATCGAATGCCCATGGCCACGGGGGAAGTGAACTGCGAAGGGCGGCCTCTTGGGAAATTGTCCTCAACCTCTGATTATTGGGTGGGGTTAACTATATGATTACGATTCCATCAATTGGGCTTTTGATCTGTCGATAAAACCTTTCCAAGCGTCCATCTTTGCTCTGGAGTGCGCTCGCCATGTCTTATATCGACGAAGATTTCCTGCTCTATTCCAAAACCGCCCGCAGGCTTTTCCACGAGGTCGCCGCGAACCAACCGATCATCGACTACCACAACCATCTCTCACCGAAGGAGATCGCCGAGGACAGGCGCTGGGACAACATCGCGGATATGTGGCTCGGACATGACCATTACAAGTGGCGGTTGCTTCGTGCGAACGGCATCGGTGAGGAGCGGATCACAGGTGATGCAAGCCCGCGCGAAAAGTTCCAGGCTTTTGCCGAGACGGTGCCCTACACTCTCCGCAACCCCATGCATCATTGGGTGCACATGGAACTCCAGCGTTATTTCGGCATCCAAACCCTTTTGACGCCTGACACCGCCGATGAGATCTGGGAAAAAACATGCGAGCGCCTCGCCGAACCGGAATTCTCCGCCCGCTCTCTCCTGAAAAAGTTCGATGTTCGCGTGGTCGGCACCACCGATGATCCCGCCGATCCGCTCGACGACCATCATGCCATCGCTTCTTCCGGTTTCAGTTGCAAGGTTGTTCCCACATTCCGCCCGGACAAGGCTTTCCAGGTTGATAGGCCCGATCTCCTCAACATGTGGCTCGATCGCCTGGGCAACATTTCCGGAATCTCCATCGAGAGCCTATCGGACTTGCTCGCCGCGCTGCAGAAGCGTCACGACGACTTTCATGCGGCCGGGGCCCGCCTTTCCGACCATGGCCTTGACCGCTGCCCCGCCATCCACTGCACCGACGAGCAGGCGGCTGAGATTTTCGATAGGGCGCGCGCGGGCAAGGCTGTTTCTTCGCTGGATAAGGAACGTTTCTCGTTCTATCTCCTCGTCTTCACCGGACAGCTGGATGCGGCGCGCGGATGGACGAAGCAGCTCCACCTCAATCCCGTCCGCAATACGAACTCGCTGATGTTCCAGAAGCTCGGCCCGGACGCGGGCTTCGACACCATGGGCGACACCAAGCAAGGCAAGGCGCTTTACACTTTCCTCGACGCGCTGGCCTCCCGCGAGTCCCTGCCGAAAATGGTGCTCTACAACATGAACCCGCGCGACAACTACCTCTTCGCCGCCATGACCGGAGCCTTTCAGGACGGCACGATCCCCGGCAAGATCCAGTTCGGCGCAGGCTGGTGGTTCCTCGACCAGAAAGAGGGCATCGAGATGCAGCTCAACGCCCTTTCAAACTGCGGCCTGCTTTCCCGCTTCGTCGGCATGCTGACCGACTCCCGCTCTTTCCTCTCCTTCCCGCGCCACGAATACTTCCGCCGCGTCCTCTGCAACCTGATCGGCAACGAGGCGGAAAAAGGCGAGCTCCCCGATGACTTCGATACGCTATCGAAACTCATCGCCGACATCTGCTTCCACAACGCGAACAGGTACTTCGGCTTCAACGTCTGACCGCCCGCCGCCATGCCCGCGTGCGAAATGAAACCCGCCGACAAGAAGAAATACGTCAGCGATGTCGGCCAGCGCCCCGAAGCCGAACTGCCTCCTTTTCCCTTAGGGCAGGGGAGAGATGCTTGAACCGCAAAGACGCAAAGACGCGATGTTTGGGAATGAAGATTCCATAAAATTGTACCTTCGCGCCATTGCGACTTCGCGGTGAACCCATTCCTCTCCACACCTCGCCGGGGTTGACCAATCGGGTTTCCCGGCTACACATACCCGTCATGCAGCAGGACGAACCCCAGAAACACGAAGAAAACGAGGCGACCGAAGCCCCGGAAACCGCCGCCGAACCAGCCGCGGAGCTTGATCCGTGGGAGCAGCTTGAGGCCGAGGCCGCGAAGTGGAAGGAAGTCTCCCTCCGCACCGCCGCCGAGATGGACAATCTCCGCAAGCGCACCGCCCGCGAACGCGAGGAGGCCATCCGCTACGCGAACCAGCGCCTCCTCGAAGACCTTCTACCCGTCATCGACAACTTCGAGATGGGAATGATGGCCGCCGCGCAGGACACCTCCTCGATGATCTACATCGGCATGGACATGGTTCGCAAACAGCTCGCCGAATTCCTTTCCAACCAGGGCGTCGATGAAATCCCCGTCACCGGCCAGTTCAACCCGAACCTCCACGACGCCGTCTCCCAGGAGCCGTCCGACCAACCCGAAGGTGAGATCATCCGCCTTTCCCGCAAGGGCTACAAACTCCGTGACCGCCTTCTCCGCCCCGCATCCGTTGTGGTTGCCGCAGCCCAAGCCGCATCACCCGTGGAGTGACCTCCTGTTTGAGGTTTCAAGTTTAAAGTTTAAAATTTAGAGTTTCCATGCCCCGCGATTACTACGAAATCCTCGAAGTCCCGAAAAACGCGGACGCAGCCGAGATAAAGAAAGCCTACCGCAAGCTCGCGGTGAAATATCATCCGGACAAGAATCCCGGCGACAACACCGCCGAGGAGAAATTCAAGGAACTCGGCCAGGCCTACGAAGCGCTCTCCGATCCCGACAAGCGCGCCGCCTACGACCGTTACGGCCACTCCGCTTTCAACGGCGGCATGGGCGGCGGTGGGCGCGGCGGTTTCCACGATCCGGCGGACATTTTCTCGCAGGTCTTTGGCGGCGCGTTCGGCGGCGGATTCGAGGAGTTTTTCGGCGGCGGCGGACGCAAGAAATCCGGCAAGCAGCGCGGCTCCGATCTCCGTTACGATCTGGAAATCACCTTGGAGGAAGCGGCGAAAGGCGTGGAGAAGGAACTGGAGATCGAGCGCAACGTCCCTTGCGGCAAGTGCAACGCATCCGGCTCGAAAGGCTCCGGCGGAGTGAAAACCTGCTCCACTTGCGGCGGGCGCGGTGTCGTCGGGCGTCAGTCGGGCATTTTCATCCAGCAGACCACCTGCCCGGAATGCCGCGGCAACGGCGAGATCGTCTCCGATCCCTGCGGCGATTGCCGGGGCGAAGGCCGCGTCGAGCGGGAGACACGCATCAAGCTCCGCATCCCGGCGGGCGTCGATACCGGCGTGCGTTTGCGATCCTCCGGTAATGGCGACGCGGGCGTGCGCGGCGGCGAGGCGGGCGATCTCTACGCCTTCATCCATGTCTCCGATCACGATGTCTTTGAGCGCGAGGGCCACACGCTGTTCTGCGATGTCCCGCTGCCCTTCAGCACGGCGGCCTTGGGCGGCGAGCTGAAAGTCCCGACCCTCGACGGCCAGTCCTCCATCAAGATCCCTACCGGCACCCAAGGAGGCACCACGTTCCGCGTCCGCGAAAAAGGCATGCCCTCACTTTCCGGCGGACATCGCGGCGATCTCAACGTCACCGTCCAGGTCGAGGTTCCGACGAAACTCAACAAGGCCCAGGAGGAAAAACTCCGCGCCTTCTCCGAATCCATCGGCGACCACAACTCCCCCGTGCAGCACGGTTTCCTCGAGAAAGCAAAACGCTTCTTCGATCTCTGATCCCCGCCTCCCGCCTCTCGCCTCCCGCTATATCGTGGCGGGCGGCGTTAACGAACTCGCCTAATCGACTTCACCCCTTGCTTTTAAGTCAGTAATACAGCAAGCTGGCTCCATGAAGGCCACCTTCCAGATTCCCGACGACCTCTACCGCGAAATGAAAGCCGAAACGGCGAGGGATGGCCGCACCGTGCGCGAGGTCGTCATCAGCCTCTTCGAACAATGGCTTCGACAAAAAAAGCAGTCAGCTCCTCATGCGACTTCCATCGATTGGGAAAGCTTCCAGTCGCCTCTATCCCAGTTGATGCCTGATCAAGTGACCGATCACAGCACCGAAGCCATGCGGAAATCCATCACCTCCCAATGGAATGAGCAGCCCTGAAATCCGCGCGGCACTGGATACCTCTGTGGTCATGCGGCTGCTTACCGGCCAGCCTCTGCATCTCGCCACGATCGCTCGCCGCTACATGGCGGAGGCCGAGCAAGCGGGAGCCAAGGTTTTTGTATCAAATCTCGTCGTTCTGGAGGCCTACTTCGCCTGCCAGCACCACTACGGCATGGCCAAGGACGCGGTAATCACCGGCCTCCAACAACTCCTCTCCATGCCCACCTTCGTCTTGCATCCCCAGTTGCTCCCGCTGCTCGCGACCGAGGGTCTAGCCACAGCCAAGCCCGGTTTCCTCGACCGCCTGATCCACGCCGAGGCCACCACCGCCCACCTCCCCCTTGTCACTTTCGAAAAAGCCGCCGCCCGCCTTCCCCACACCCAACTCCTCAAGGCTAAGGATTGCTGAACCACCTCCCACCGATCTCTTCCGCCTCCCGCCTCCCGCCTACCAATCTTGAACACCGGAGGTGTGTCCAGATCGTAGCCCCGCATGCAGCGCAGCGGAATGCGGGGGACTCTGGTCGTTGGAGAAATGCGGCGAGCGGTAAAGTCCGCTCCTCACGCGCACCGACGAAGCCGGAAACCTACCATGCCCTTGGCGGGCTGCG
>JAIXQS010000094.1 GCA_027485615.1 Verrucomicrobiaceae bacterium | reverse complement strand
GGCTTTGTAACCCTGTGTTGGTGGAATGAGTTTTTCCCTCTCATGAAAAAAGCCCGGCGGATTCTCTCCGGCGGGCTTTCGTGGGTTTGGGAAAAGTTTTCCCGGTGAAGATCATTCGTCCTCTTCCATGAACTTGTTATGGCCTTCCTTTTTCATGTCGCGCATGGACTCGACGATTTCCTTCACCTTGGCCATGTCGTTGTTGAGGAAAGCGAGTTCCATGTCGGCGAGGGTGGCGATGAGCGAGCCCATCATCTTGCGGTAGGATGCGGATGCCTTCGCCTTATCAGGGCCATCGGGCATGCCTTTCACCATCTCGGGAAGCTCGACGATGCCCTTGACCATCGCGTCCTGCGCCGTCCGCGCCAGGGCGGCTCCCTTGGCCGGATCGGTTTCGCGGCGCATCGCCTTGTAGGCGTCGTTCATCGCGTCCATCTGCTTGCCGAGCGGGGTGTCATCGGCCATCGAGGGTTGGACGAACATCAGTGTAGCGGCGAGGCCGCAGAGAAGTAATTTCATGGTGAAGATATTACGATTCCATCCCCCCCCATCTTCCAAGGGAAAAATCGTGATTCCGCTTTTCCGGAAAAAGCCTGCGACTCCTCGGTAGTCGGGCTAAAACATTTGGCGCGGATTCCGAGGAGCTCACCCGCGGAACCCACACCTTGACAGCCACCGACACGCGGGATGGGAGGGTGCAACGGGTTACGATTACGGTGAAGAGATGGCGAAGTGGCAGGGGTCGTAGCCGGGTTTGCGGTGGATGTCGATGGTGCGGGCGTAACCGGGGGCTTTCGGCTCAGGTGCTTCGTCGTAAAATCCTAAGGAATGTCAGTGATGTTTCGGTTGAGATCCGGTCAGCGGCGAGGGACTGAGTTCATCATTCAGGCGATGGCTCTGACCATTTGGAGATCTTTGTTTTTGGAGTGGAAGGCTTTCTGGAAATCAAATTGGGCTTGGAGACGGATGAGCAAGTCGCCTGGGATGCCGAAGCAGAACTGGACGCGCAGGGCGAGGTTGGCGCTCACTCCTTTTTTCTGGCGGATGACATCGCTGAGTTGGGCTTTGCTAATTTTCATGGCTTCCGCAGCCTCGACCTGGGTGACGCCGTGATGGGCGATGGTATCCCGGATCAGGGCGGCAGCTGGGTTTGAAAGGGGCACCGGGACTTTCAGAGGATCCCGGGGGATGGGGATTTGGTTCGTTTTCATTTTGCTTGGTTTCAGTGGGTGTCTTCGATCCGGACGAGTTCGACATTTTTCATTTCCAGATTTTCCCACTGGAAGGTGATCCGCCATGGGGATTTCCTGGAGTCTGCGTCGATTGAGTATTTTGAGGTTCCTTTGAGTTTATGGTAGTGAAGCGCAGGAGTGAGAAGGAGGGATTTTTCATCGGCCTCGTTGAGAATCGCGAGACGTTCGAAGGCTTTGATGGGATTTAGGGTTCCGAGCTTGTTGGTTTCTTTTCTGCTGAGTTGCTCACCTAGGAATAGTTTCTCGGTGGTGGTGTCTGCGAAGCTCCTGATCACGCTTGTAAAATACACTGATTAGCGAACTCTCCAAGTGGGAAGTTCGCTTTTTTGGTGGCAAGGATGGAGGATATGAAGTGTGGATTTCGATCGCGGGGCGTCTGTGTTTCTCGGAGAGCCGTGCCTTTGGTCGGCTTTGTTCCCACTGGCACCGCTGCCGGGCAGCCGAAGGCAGCCCCTCCATGTCAGTTGAACTCCCTGAGGATCGCCGCATGGACGTCTTCCGCATTCTGGACTTTCTGTGCTGATCCGATGAGCACCGGCTTCTCGGAATCCGGCACCTGATCCCTGCCGTGGGAGCCTTTGACGAGGGTGGGGTCGAGGGGGATGACATCGAGGAGACCACGTATCCCGAGTTTCTTTTTCAGCAGGAACTTCGCGATCTTCGCTTTCGGGAAGGGGATGGCGGGGTCGATGAAGGGGCGATGCATGCCTACCGCCCGGCGAGGGTCTCCCGGATCCATTTCGGTGACCGCCGGAGATCCAGCACGGCGACAACCTGGCGGATGTCACCCTTGTTGCGGTAGTAAATCGCATAGGGGAACCGGGAGGATAAGGCCCTGAAAAAGCCGAGATGAATCCGGTGCTTGCCGAAATAGAGTCCGAGACGGCGGAGTTCGGCAATCATCGAGTCCCTGAAATATCGGCCGACGCCATCCTCGATCGAGTTGTAGAAATCGATTCCGCGTTCGATGTCGCTGGCCGCTTCCGCGAGAACGACGATGTGCTTTTTCATCGGTTCGCCAGACGGGCTTGGAGTTCATCGACCGAGAGCCAGGTTGCTTGGTCGGAGTCGATGATCTGGGATCGTTCGGAGAGAACCTCGGCGTGCCAATCGGGAGAAGGGTAGTCGATCCCTTCTTTGGAGAACGAATCCCATAGGAGTTCCATGGCTTCCATGCGCTCCGTGGATGACATGCGGGAAATCTGCTCTTTTACCAACATGACCGGAGGTTAATCCCCCAGGTGCCAGCGATCAAGCACCCAGTTATGCTCCATAACGTAGGTTCTTCCATTAGGGATTAGAAGATTTTCAACCACGGATTGCACGGATTTACCCGGATGAAGATCTTGGATGAGTCTTGAATTTGGCAATTCAGGAAAGGTCTGAGGTGAAAAGCAGAGACGAGAAGGGCTAATCTCTTATCCGTGATAAACCCTGATAATCCTTGGTCAAGGAACCGGGCTTTGCATCAAATTTGCCCGAAGTGACTGAGGATCGCCGCATGGACGTCTTCCGCATTCTGGACTTTCTGTGCTGATCCGATGAGCACCGGCTTCTCGGAATCCGGCACCTGATCCCT
>JAIXQS010000114.1 GCA_027485615.1 Verrucomicrobiaceae bacterium | reverse complement strand
GGCATGGGCATCGACAACGCGGTCATCGAGATGGACGCCAACGAGCCTCCCATCGGCGACGGTTCCTCCCGCCCTTTCGTGGAGCTGATCAAAAAGGCCGGGATCAAATCGCAGAACGCGGTCCGCAAGGTTTGGGAAATCCGCGAGCCCATCCACCAGGAAATGGGCGACGGCACGCTCATCACCATCGTCCCCTCGAAGACCTTCCGCGTCTCCGTCACCAATGTCGGCCCCGAGGGACGTTTCACCCAATACTTTTCCTCCGAAATCACCCCGGAACTCTACGAAAAGGAAATCGCGCCCGCCCGCACCTTCGTCCACTACGAGGATGTGAAACCGCTTTTGGACAAGGGCCTCATCAAGGGCGGCTCGCTGGAAAGCGCCGTCGTCATCCGCGGCAACGAGGTGATGTCCAAGGAGCCGATGCGTTTCCACAACGAATTCGCCCGCCACAAGGCGCTTGACCTGATCGGCGACCTGATGCTCTCCGGAAAGCGCATCCACGGCCATGTCATCGCCGTGAAACCGGGCCACGGCCCGAACACGAAAATGGCCGCCACGCTCAAGAAAGAATACGAGCGGATGCGTGCCATGGTTCCTGCGCCGATCACCATCCCGGATGGCGAGAGCGTGCTCGATGTCAACGAGGTCATGGGCATTCTACCCCACCGCTACCCGTTCCTGATGGTGGATCGCGTGATCGACTTCGGGGAAAACACCTGCACCGGCCTCAAGAACGTCTCGATCAACGAACCGTATTTCCAAGGCCACTTCCCCGGCCACCCCATCATGCCCGGCGTGCTCCAGCTGGAAGGCATGGCCCAGGTCTCCTCCATCCTGATGCTCCGCAAGCCGGAGAACCTCGGCAAGATCGGCTATTTCCTGAGCGCCGACAACGTGAAGTGGCGCAAGCCCGTCATGCCCGGCGACACCCTCATCACCGAGGCCACCATCACCAAGGTGCGCGGCAACATCGGCCAGACCTCCTGCCGCTGCCTCGTCAACGGCGAGGTCGTCTCCGAGGCGGATCTGAAGTTCGCGCTGTTCGACAGGTAATTCCATCCTGAGTTTACGATCCCAGGCTTTTCTCCCCACCAATCACCCCCGAGAGCTGCATCAGGCATGCTCTTTGGCCGATCATAGCCTGACCGTGAACCGCCTCATTATACCTTTTGGGGAACCTGGTCGGGCTCTTCATTTCCCCTTTTTCCAAAAACATGAAAACCTCACCCCTGCCTTTCCCGCGCATCCTTCCGCTGCTGGGCAGCCTCCTGCTCGCCGTATCCTGCGCGAATCCACCTCCGGCAGGGGATCGGGATCATTCGCATGTTTCCTTCGCACGGGTCAAGCCGGTGCTTGAGCGCAACTGTGTCCATTGCCATGCGGCCATCCGGTTGCCCGGGATGCCTTCGCTAACCGACACCAAAGCGATCGCCGGCCTCATCGGCTCCGGGAAACTGATCGTGCCCGGCAAACCCGAGCAAAGCCGGTTTTACCTCGTCGCAGCGCTTTCCGACGACGAAGCCGGTGCCATGCCGCCGACGGGACATGCGATGGAGGCAAACGAACTGTCTGTTCTGCGGGATTGGATCCAGGGAGGGGCACCGGTTCCCGGAGAAACCATCCTGCTGCATCCAGAAGGAATCCCTCCGCGCTCACGGTGAGTTGCCAGAAAAAAAGGGGCGGCACGTGGCCGCCCCTTGGAGATGTCCTGTGAACCCCTGATCAGGCGTTCACATCAAGCGCGGAGTATTCGCCGTCCTTGCGGCGGTAGATGATGGTCAGGCAACCGCGGCGGGCGCTTTTGTAGAGAACGAAAGGCCGGTCAGTGAGCTCCAGCTCCATGATCGCGTCCTCCTTGAACATCGTCTTCACCGCATACTTGTCGGGATGGATGATGAACGGCTCGGGATCGTGTGCGGATTCCTCGGGGTGATCCATCGCCTCCTCGGTGAAGTAGCGCTCCTCGATGTAGCGGATCGACTCATTGCGGTGCGGGCGGCTCTTCTTGAGCAGGCGGGTCTTATGCTTCCGCATGCGGCGGGCGATCTTCTCGATCGTCTCGTCCAGCGCCACATACATGTCGCGCCCCTCGGTGTGCGCCTCAATGGTGATGTGGTTCGTGCAGAAAAGGATGATTTCCGCAATGTGCCGGTTTTTCTGGACGTCCAGGATCACTTTCGCCTCGATGATTTTCGGGTAATCGAGGTGCAGTCCCTCGATTTTCTTCTGGGCGTGTTCACGGAGCGAGTCGGTCACACTTTCGTGCCGGACAGTCACGGTTACAGGCAGATTGACGTTTGCGGTTTGCATTGCTTTATGGTGGTTCGGTTTGATTCGGGATCCCGGCAACCGATGCCGAGCCCATCTGAAACACTGCGCGATCTCCGCCGGATTAGCCACACGGAAAGTTGCGGGAGGGCAAATTTTTTCGACGGGAACTTTAGACAAATCCCCCGCCCCGCGCGTTACCGTTTTCCGGCGAGGTCGATCCTCCGCTTCACCTCGGCCAGGAACCCCGCATCGCTCTCCAGCGCATCGGCCACGGCGCGAATCACCTCCAGAGTCGGGCGCGAAACGTGGTGCTCCATGCCCTCGACATCGCGGTAGATCGTTTCCTCCTCCAGCGCGAAGAGCCGGAGGAAACGGGTGAGCGTTTCATGCCGCTCCACGATGGCCCGCGCGATGCGGCGGCCGTCGTCTGTAAGGACGGTGCCGCGGTATTTCTCGTGGTTCACCAAGCCCTCGCCGTCGAGCTTGCGGAGCATGTTCGTCACGCTCGCCTGCGAGATTCCGAGGTTCGTGGAAATGTCCACCGCCCGCGCATAACCCTTTTCCTCGATGAGGTGCAGGATCTGCTCGAGGTAATCGTCCATCGCCACGGAACCGCTGGTTCGCTTCGAAGAGGATTTTGTCATCCGCCCCCATCCTTTCCGGCGGCTTCCCGTTTTTCAAGGACAGAAGGCTCCTTGTAGAGATCACGGTTCGACGCCTGGAATTCCGCTTTCAGCCTCACCTTCAGCCCGCTGAGATCCACGAGCTGGTAGCCGAGAAACGTCCACTCGCCGTCCTTTCCATCGTGCTCTATGCCGAGCAGCAGGTGCGACGCATCCTCTGTGATCTTGAGCGTGTTGTCCTTCGGTTCGAAATAGAACGTCCGCAGGCTGCTCTCCGCCGAGCCGCGCTCCATGAGTTTCGGATCGAGGTAAAAGACATCGCCCGTGGCCTCATCGGCGATGCGCAGGTCGGGATAACCGGACCGCTGCGCGGCACCTTCGCGTGTGGGCGGTATGCTGCAGGTGATGCCCTCCGTTTTTTCCAAACCCTCCAGCAAGCCGTCCTCGAAAAAGCGTGAGCCTTCGTTGATGCGCCGCAACCCGCGCATCGGCGAGCCATCGGCGTTCATCTCTAACAGAAGCTTGTCCATCACCCCGGTGATCGCAGCGGTCACCCGTGCCTTCGATTCCCTCCCTTTCGCCGGCAACACCTTTTTCCCGGAGACCGCCGCGACCACCGTAGAGAAATCGAATTCCCGGTGCGAGAGATCCTCTTTCAGCAAGCCCCGGATGAGCACAGTGTCTGCCGCTTCGTCCTTGCGAGTCTCTGCTTTCTCCACCGCCTTCTCAAGGATCGCATCCTGCTGCTCCCACCTCGGCAGCGCGGGCTTGCGCGGCTCGCGCGTCACCGCGAAAACAATCAGCCCCGCAAACAAAACCCCGAAGAAAACCTGCAATGCCCGCCTCATCATCTTCCTTAGGGTTTGAAGTTTAGAATTTGAGGTTTCGAACATCAGCTCATCGCTTTCCGCAACCGGTGCCATGCCCCATTGTTCGGAGCCACCAGCGCCCACAGCGGCAGATCCTCCAGCCCGTAGCGTTTGATGATCCACTCCAGCAAAACCAGGCTCGCCACCGCATCGAACAGCGCGTCATGCCAATCCCGACCCGGCACAAGCCCGCGCACCTTTTCCGCCACACCCACATCCTCGCAGAAAACACCCAGCGAATGCTTCTTGGAATCCGGCAACGCCGCCCGCGCCAGCAACAGCGTGTCCACCCACGGATCAAACGGATTCCCGGGAAATTTCCGCAGGAAACGTTTCTCCGTCCCCTTCGCATGCGCCACCGGCACCGCCCCGTTCCCCAGCCGACCGTTCACCTCCGGCCACAGCGAAAGCAAGCTCGGCGCGCCCGCCAGTTTCCCCTCGTCGATCCCGTGGATCTTCTTCGCATACCAATCCACCTCGCCCTCGCACTCAAGGAACGACACATAGAAATCCCCGTAACCTGCCTCCAGCGACCAAGTCGCCATCCCGATCTGCACCGGCCAATCCTCCTTGCCTCGTTGCGCCCCCGCGCCCTCGAAATCGATCCCCCCGAACACCACATCCCGCACTTTCCTCAAATCCTTCACCCGCCCATCCTCAACAGCCCGGAAAAAATCACAACCCCCGAATCCAAGCCTCTTCGTTGAATTTTGAATTTTGAGATTTGAAATTTAATGCGCAGCATCCCCGCATGTCCGGCACCACAACTCCCATGATGGCTCAATACCTCGCGATGAGGAAAAGCCTGCCTGCCGACATCATCCTGTTTTACCGCCTCGGCGACTTCTACGAGATGTTCTTCGAGGACGCAAAAACCGCCGCGCCGATCCTCAACGTCGCCCTCACGAAACGCGGCGGCACGCCCATGTGCGGTGTCCCCTACCACGCCGCGCAAAACTACATCGCCCGCCTCCTGCAAGCCGGGAAACGCGTCGCCATCGCCGAGCAAACTTCCGAGGCCATCCCCGGAAAACTCGTCGATAGGGAAATCGCCCGCATCCTCACCGCCGGTTCCATCGACGACCTCACCCTCCTCGACGACCAGCGTCCGAACTACCTCGCCGCCCTCTCGAAAACCAAATCCAACTACGGCCTCGCCGCCATCGACCACACCACCGGCGAGTTCATCATCGCGGAATTCACCGACCCCGCCCAGCTCCTCGACGAACTCGCCCGCATCTCCCCCTCCGAACTGCTCATCCCGGATCACCAAATCGGCGATTTCTCGGAAAACCACCCGAATGCCCTCCCATACGATGGCTACACTTTCCTCCCTGAACACGCGGTCGATCTCCTGAAAAAGCATTTCAACGTCCACTCCCTCGACGGCTTCGGCTGCGCGAACCTGCCCGCCGCGGCCTCCGCCGCCGGAGCCGCGCTCCATTACCTCATCCACCAGCTCCGCCGTCCCTGCGAGCACCTCAACCCGCCGAAACTCCTCGAAAACGGCAAGCACGTCCTCATCGACCAGGCCTCCCAGCGCAACCTCGACCTCATCGACTCCCGCTCCGGCCCCAAGCACACCCTGCTCCACGTCCTCGACCGCACCCAAACCCCCATGGGCGCGCGCCTCCTCCGCAGTTGGCTGCTCCACCCCCTCCGCGAAATCGAAACCCTCACCGCCCGCCAGGAAAATATCTCCGCCCTCCTCGCCGAACCCTTCCTCCTGTCCAAAGCCCGCGAGTCCCTGAAAAACATCCGCGACATCGAGCGCACCACCTCCCGCCTCTCCCAAAACTCCGGCAACCCCCGCGACCTCCAATCCCTGTGCATCTCCCTCAAACAGATCCCTGCCCTCAAGGACGATCTCTCCTCCCTGAAAACTGAAAACTTCCAACTGACAAACTTACATCCCCTCCCAGAACTCACTGACCTGTTAGAAGCCGCTTTATCCGACGAGCCCCCCGCCAACATCAAGGACGGCAACATCATCCGCGACGGCCACTCCCCCGAACTCGACGAACTCCGCTCCGCCGCCCGCGGAGGAAAGGACTGGATCGCCCGCCTCCAGGAAGACGAGCGCAAACGCACCGGCATCGACTCCCTGAAGATCAAGTTCAACAACGTCTTCGGCTACT
>JAIXQS010000097.1 GCA_027485615.1 Verrucomicrobiaceae bacterium | reverse complement strand
TACGAACTCGACTACGAGATCGCGATCAACGGCGTGATCTGGGGCGAGGTGCTGCGCGGCCGGAGCGATCCCCACGTGCGCGACCGCTACGAACGCGCCTTCTCGCTGGCGCGCCTGCTACACCTCTCCGCCGCCGGCTGGCAACAAGTGGCGCGCCTGGCGTGGGAACTGGATAGGCGCGGCGAGGTGCTGCCGCTCACCGATCTGATCATCGGCGTGACGGCCTTGGAGCACCAGGCGGCCGTGCTCACCTTCGACCGCCACTTTCACAAAATCCCCGGCTTGGTCGTCATCTCGGACCTAAGCTGAGGCGGAGAAAAACCTCTTAACGCTTTTCGCCGCCTTGGCGTGCGCCGGGAGCGAGAGCCACAGGGGAATTTTCGCGGGTGACCACCACAGACACCCCGCGCCCCCCCTCGCGCGAACGAGGCAACGCGATCAGCGTCACGCGCTGATTGGGGCGAATCTTGATTGAGTTCTTGTAGGCCACGAAAGGACCTTCGGCCTCGGCGGTGGCGAGCTCGATGGGGAAATCTACTTCGCCCTTGCCGGGCTCCGCAACCTTGGTCGGACGGCTCGGCCCTTTCTCTACCGGAACGGCTTGCCCGGCTATCTTCGCTTGGGCCCGTTTGCCGGAAAAATTGAGCACGCGAACGGTGCCTGCTGGAAAAGACTCCCAATCGTCAGGAACAGCCAAAGCTGCGTATTGAGGAGGCCCCTTGGCGTCGGGAGCCCCGCCCGGGGCCAGCAGCACCAAAGACTGGGGCCCCTTCGGCAACTCCACCCGCGCGACAGGAGCGCCAGGAGCGACCACCCCGGGCGGGGGGGCCACAAAAAGCACGAGGTTATGGGGGCCTTCGTAAGCCACCGGAGCGGATTTAGCCACCGCGTTGACGCTTACGGGCACTCTGACGCGTTTGGGGCCGGATTCGATATAAGCATCGGGTGGCAGCACGGGCGCTCCAGCAACCAAGAGAAAAGACACTTGGGTTTTGAAGCCTCCAGGAGGACCGCCCTGACCTGATCCTTGGTTTTGGGCAAAACCGCAGCAAGATACGGTCACGAGGCCGCAAGCGACCAAACAAAGTTTCAGACTAAATCGCATACTTATACTTCCTCGGGACGCAGCCAACGGAGATTAATGATACGGAACTGACGACCAAAATTACCAACGGCGCTGTCGGTGGGTTTCATGTTCTCGTCGGGATCCTTGGCCGTGGGATGCTTCATCGGCATACGCTGAACCGTGGCCTCCACCCAAACGCGGGACAAAACCTTGGGCTGACCGGCGCCAGCGCCATCGGGATCATTGACGTCGCCATAGGCTCGAATGATGAAAGTGTCGGAACGCGCCACCAAACGGTGCCCAACCAACTCCAAAATATCACCCTGAGTAAGGTAAGCGGGCGAATGCAGCGGCAGAGCCTGTCCTTGGTTTCCGGGATCGTTGATAGGATCATTGCCTGCAATTGGGTAAGGAGCACCAGTGCCTACCGCATCTATTGCCTGCTGCAATATGCCATCATTGATAAACTGGGTAACAGACTTGAAGGGGCGCTGATTCCAAGCTGGAGGATTCTTGACAAGATAGGCCACGCGCCAAGCGAGTTCATCCACCTGCGCACGGGTCAACTCGCGAAGGCCCACGCGGAAGGCCAATTCCTCGCGAGTGCCCATCGAGTTTCTGGGATTGTCGGCAAGCGCAGCCAAATTCGAACGCGCGATCGCATAGTCTTCACCAATATTGGTGGCTGCATGCGGGAAGCGGAAAAAGGCGTTACGCACCGGGACTGTCTTATCGTTGGTGCCATCAAAAAAACGCCAGTTGGCCCACATATCATACAGCTCGCTGCCGGCAGGGCCCCCGCTACGCCAAACATAATCTTGGCGATCTGAATCATCGAACCCGATCGTTGCGCCGGCAGCGTTGGGATCGGCAAGCGCCGGCAGCGCTCCACCAAGTAAGGAGCGCCAAGCCACAGGTGAAGTGGAATTAATATTCAAGGTATCCTTCACCAAAATATACTGGGCGGCGTCCTTGCTTTGCAGGCCGTTCATGTCGGTGCCAGCCAGGGGCGCGCGGCCGGTCCAAAATTCGTTCTCGCTGGTGGATTGGCGAGGATCGGGATCAATGATCGTTACTGAACCATTGGCCAAGGGCGCGCCGGATTTTGGAGACCACCCAGCCGCATTGTTCCGGGGCACAGAAGAGAAAAAATACTCCTCGAAAACGTTATTGATCGCACCCTGATTCTCACGACCGATGGCATAAAGCCCGCTGCTTGTGTTATAGACCATGTGCCTAAGGCTACCTACGCTAAGCACCTCCTGACGCGGGACATCAAAGAGGCGAATCTTGCGGGAGGCGTCGTATAAGTCGTCGGCAGGGTTGGCCGCAAAAAGAGATGCTGTGGTGCCTAAGCTACCAGGCAAAACCGCCGCTTGGGCATAAACCGGGCCTCGAGGATCAAAAGCAAGCCAGTCGTTTTCGTTGGTTACGTTGACCCAATCTTTTAGCCGGAAGTGTAGGTAAGCCGCGGCCTGTGGCCCTGTGCCAGCTTGAAGCGCGATTGAGTTAAATTGCGAAATTGGGCTGGTGGTAGCCCCGCTTAGCTCCAGGAGCTGAATGTTTAATACAGCAGTATCGAATGCTTGAAAATCAACAGAGGTTGCGGTCGGCGCGAATGAGAGAGCCGTGCCCGAGGGACCAATTGCCGCAGGAGTCGCCGCAATCGTTATATTGAACACACGAACCTCGCCTGGCTGCAAAACCGTGTTAGCGGGAACCAGATTGAATGGGCTGCCTGTGGCAGCAACAGCCAAGCTACGTTCCAAGCTGCAATCCAAGACGGTGGGAGTAGTCGGGTCGCTATCGGTAAGCTTGGTGGCGTTGCTATTATTATCCTTCACATCAATGCCAATCTGCAAAGCTTTGCTGATTCGCAGTTCGGCCGCGTAAGGATTCCAAAGCTCCACTTTTCCCGAAAGCCCGAAAGAGATAGCGCCCCCGGAAACAGCCGGATCTATAGTCAATTCAAACTCCGTGACAACCGGAGCTATAGGATAGGAGGAATCCGTTGTGGTAGGCGCCGGAGACGCAGCAACAGGCTCTGATTTCAACTCCTGTTGCAATAGGGCTAAGTTAGTCGTAGTGCTGAGTGCTTTGCTAGGACGCCATACCTCCGTGAACTGCTTTACACCTGCGCGTAGATTTACTGGCATCTGATTAAGGCCCGCGGTGGCGCTAATATCGGTCCGCAAGCCGCCGGTCAGCATGTTGGTCATCACGCTAAAAGTCTGCGGCGTCACATCATGATACAGCTGCTTCATCCTTGTGCCTATCACCGCCCGGAAATCCTCCAAGGAATTGGCGGAAGAAGGCACAGGCTGCACACCGGCAAGCTGGGGCCCGGCAGTGAAGGAATCCTCTACCAAGAAGTCTTGGATTTGATTCAGAGAAAAAAACTTGGTGTAGTTATCCGAAACCTTTGGATGCATTACCACACCGTAAATCACCCGGCGATCAACGTTCTGCTGGTTGAGGTTCAAGTAAGACGGAGCGTTGTTGATAACAAAGATATCATCAATGAGCGCGCCACCCGTGGCGTCGTAGCTGGGCCGCAGCAGCAAATCGGGACGCGCTCCTTGAAGCTGGAGAGAATTGATCCACTTGCGGTTCATGTAGTCCGGTTGGTTGGCCGCAGTGCCGCCTTCGTAATCCGTGCCGTCGCCCGCGACTGCGGAATCGTCGTAATCCAAATCGGCGGTCTGATTCGCCGCGCCCATCGAGGCTTTGACGCCAGCGTCGCCCACCCAGTAGGCGTAGTGTCCGATCGTAACATCAGAACCGGCGGCTTTGCCGGGTAGTTTGCCGCCATCCACGATTATGGGAGTCTTGCGCACCAAGACGCGTTCGTTGACCGCGTGCTTATGTGACGCTCCCACAACCTTGCTCAACTCCTTATCAGTGACATCTACCGACCCATTCGCCACCAAGTAGACTCGCCCATCACCAAACTGAAAGTCTGGCGCAGTGGAACCCGTTATGCCAGTCGGGTCGAAGGTGGCGGCGGGAGGATTGACGTCGTCAAATAGAGGCTCGTTCGAGCGATGATCGCCACCTGCACCGGAATCACTGACATTGAAGGTAAGCACCCTAGAATTAGACACGCTTTGCGCCCCCGCCGTCGGGCCAGAATCAGGTTCGATATTAGGATCTTTGCCTTCCAAGTCTTCATTGCCGTTGACCAGCCAAGTGATCAAGCGGGGCGCACCCGCACCAGACGTGTCCCACACGCCGGTCATATTCATTTGATACTTACGGGCCGGAGAAATGATGGCGTTGTTGTTCTCCATCAAATCGGCGCGGGCGGTCACGCGTTGATCAGGTCCAGCGGTTTCCTGCAACTTACCCAAGGCCACATTCAAACCCATCAGCGCGTTCTGGCGCGCCTGGGCCAAGGTATCTTGATTGGTGGCGATCTTGGTTTCGACCCGGACAAGCGAGCTCATCGCCACCATGATCAGAACCAAGAAGGAAAGAAGAATGATGGTGACCAGCAGCGCTATGCCTCGACGACGAGGAGCGGCGGAAAAGAGAACGGGAAGACGCGGGGACATGACGAAGGCTCAGAGGGGACGAGCGGGAAGAGGGATGGTGTCGGTATAAACGACGCTGTGCTGCTCGGCCAAGGTCCACCAATAGGCGTCCTTTTCGGCCTGCGTAGGAGCGGCGCCGGATTGAGTGGGCGCCACGCTGTCGCCGTTTTCGTAGGCGGCTATGAGGCGGGCGCCTTCCTCGGTGAGCACGCGGATCATGACCTCCGCGTAATCAGGAAAGCCAATGTCGTCTTCGCCGGCGGTGTTGAAGCCGGCAAGGGTGAGATTATTGCCGAAAGGAATGGTGCTCGGTGCGCCGCCGGCGGCGGTAACCGATCCAGGAAGATCCATGGTAGCGGCGTAACCAAGCGCAGTATTATCAGGCCGTCCGGTATTATCGGCTGGGAACAGAAGAACATCTTGGCCGGTGGCCGGGTTGCGTCGCCAGAAACGCACGCCGAAATCGACCACGTTGTTCGCCATCAGGAGGGTGCGATCAGGCTGGCGGAGTCCGCCCGGCTCAAGGTTGCCTGAATTGGCGGCCGTAGGCTGATTGTAGCGATTGGCGGTGTTGTCGGTAAGATCGAAGCCAGCTTCTTGAACCGAGCGGGTCGTAGAGGTGGTAGGGCCGGGGCGCACAACGGAACGAAAGAGCAGGTAACGCATTTCGCGCACGGTGCTGTTTGCCTGCGGCTTCATGCGCACGATTTGATAACCCACCGCAACCGGCGCCGGAGTGGTGGTAGAGCTGGTGGTCTGGTTGGTGAAGAAACGCAGCCACACACCGGCCTGTCCGAAACGGTAGTCGCTCAAACCTTGCCAGCGATCAGCCGCGACAGCAGGAGGATCTTTTTTCTGCAAACGCAAAGAGGAGCCGGCCGAACTGGGATTGGCGTTACCGGGCTTGGGGTTGCCGGTAGGAGACCAATCCGCGTCGCTGAGTCCGGCATCACCTTGGCCACTCTGATCTCGCTGCACGGTGGCAAGTAGCCAGACATTGCCATCGCGCTTCCAGATTAGGGACGCGAAATCACGACGCAGGTAATCAAAGACCCGCTGCGACTCGGATTTGCTATTAAGCGTGCCGGTGACCCGCTCGAAGGTTTGAAGCGTGGAAAAGGTGACCTGAACCATCAGCCCCAGCACAACTAGCGTGATGGCCGTGGCCACAAGCAGCTCCACGATGGTGAAGCCGGCGCGCCCGCCTACGGGGGCAGAACGGCGACCAAGGAAAAAGCGGCGCGAGAACGGACTCATGGGGTGAGCGCGAGATTGAAGTTAAACACGGAGTGCCGGGCGGGAGGCACCACGCTGGACGCGAGGTCGTTATAGTCGGTGGCGGTTCCCGGTTCACCTGGTCCGTCCGGAAGACGATACGGCCAAACTACGCGCACGCTCACCGGCACAAAGCCGATGGCCACATCGCTGGCGAGGTTGGTCTGACGATAGGCGGGCGACTTGGGCAAAAAGATTTCGATCAGATAATACCTGTCCCGAAACATGATGCCGGGAGGATTACCCGGGGTGGTGTGCGTGATGGGATTATTCTCCGCGGTTAGCTGCTCGGCCGCGGGAACGGTGGAGTAGTTCGTCGGGTCGTCCGGCTTGTAGGGATTCTTGTAGGTGTCATTCCACGCCTCGTAAGGATCCTCGCCGGTCACCAAGACGCGGGAACCATCGCGAGTGGCTACCATGAAGAGGGAGCGTCGGGCGACGCCGCCAACAAAGAAGGCGTTTTCGAAGTCGTCGAAGCCTTTGCGCACCGTAGCCTTTTGAGCCTCGGCCACCGTGCGAGCATAACGCTGCAATTCAGATTGGATGTTCTGGGCAAGGCGGCGGGCCACATCGCTTTCGATCTTCTCGTCAACCATCTTGGTGTTGGGCAGCAGAAGCCCGATGATGGCGATGACTACAAAAGCGAAAATACCCACGGCCACGACCACCTCCACGAGGGAGAAGGCGCGGCGGGCGCGGGCGGAAAACAGGGTAATCATGACAGAGGGATAACGCCGAAAAATCATTCGAAGGCGGTCTTTTCATTCAGCACCATCGGCATGCCGTAGATGCTGAGTTTCAGACCGCGAAGGCTGTCGGCTGAGTTAAAGAGCACGCCTTGCAGGGGCTGGATTTCGCCCGTTCCTACCGCGAGTTGATCCACTTGGTTGGCACCCTGTTTGGAGACGAGATTGCCGTAGGTATCAAAAGCGATGGTGACATACGCCTTCGAAGGACCGGCAGGATCGACAACCCAAGCTCCAGTCGCGTCCTCACGCTTAAACGTCAGACCGGCCGACGGCGCGTTGCTCGCCACTTGAGATTTTGTTTTAGTCAGGCTGTTCCAATCGGTGGCGTTGGACCACTTGGCCGGAAAATTCGCCCCCAAATCACCGGGCACGAAAAATACGCCGCGCGGAAGATCGACGAGATCCCCTTGGATTACCCAAGCGTCAGCGGTGCCGTCGGCATTGGTGTCGCGGAACTGGGCCACGCAAGCGCGGCGGAGGTAGGTCTCAACGTCGGTATCATCGGCCCAGATGAGAACCGTGGAATTGATACCATCCAAGGCGGCCTGAGCACGGGCGGCGCCAACCAAAGAAGAGAGATTGGATTGGGCGGCCTGGAGCGCGGGCCCTCGATCCCCGTCGCGCAAGGCGATGCCTATCGAGGCAGCCAAAATGCCGATCACTGCGATCACGACCAGCAGCTCGATCAGGGTGAACGCACGATGGGGAAAGCGCTTCATGGGCGGGACTGTCTTTGCCAGCGGGCTAGGTTTTACCAGCTCCACACTGCGTCGCTTTCGGAAACCGGACGGGTAGAGGAACCGGAACCGCGGCCGGGGCTGTAGAAAATCACGTCTGCACGCACTCCGTTGCCGGAAGCGTCGGCGGCATCGATCTTGGCCTTGATGGCGGTGGAGGCCAGCGTGCCGTTGTTGCCCTTGGCTGTCAGGGCGGGAAAATCGGTGACCCCGCTAGATAGGTCGGCGGTGCTGATAAGGCCGTCGCCGTTGCGGTCGACCAGAACGGCGATTTCCACGTTGCCAAAAGCGTCTTTGACCGCGCCGTCGACATTGATGTCCACATCGCCGGAGTCGGTGCCGGTGCGGGAAGTGACCTCGGAAATATCAAAGGTGACAAACTGTTGGCGCTTGCGATTTTGGATCGTGGAAGAGCCATCTTTTTCGGAACTGGCAAAATCGAAGCCGCCGCCGGAAGCGGGCTTGGCGCCTTTGCCCGACAGGAGTTCGCGGAAAAGATAATCGGCGTCGTTGATGCTGGTATCGTCGAAATCCAAGGCTCCGTTCACCTTGTGGCGGGAGGCGACAGTCGTTCCCTCAAAGCGAGGATAATAGCCATAGACCTGCTTGAAAAGCCGAACGCCGGCGGACCATTGGGTGAACTGGATACGCACCTTGGTTTTCTTCGCGTTGTCACGAACCCGACCCACGGTCGGAATGGTGATGGCGGTGAGAATGCCAATGATGGCGATTACCGTGAGCAGCTCGATCAAAGTGAAGCCGGAGGAAGCACGGCGACCATGGAGACGGGGAGAGATCATGTGGCGTGGCGGAATGATTAATGAAAGCGAGGTGGCGCGAATAAACTCAGGGCTGGGCGTAGATATTATCCGCGTCGACTCCGGTGGAAGGAGGCAAAGTCCCTTGGCTGGTGAAAGTGCTAGGGAAAGTAGCCTGACCGTCGGGACCGGCGGACATTAAAACATAGCCTGAACGATTCCAGGCGTTCGGAGTAGCCGTGCTCTTGTAATAATAAAGATAACGATTGCCCCAAGGATCGAGCAAGGCGTTGGCAAAATCGGGGTCGGGCGTGTTCACCGCCGTGGCGGGAACCGGCAGAGGAGCGATTCCATTGGGACGATCCGAGTCCTTCGAGCGCTCCAGCTGAAAGAGGGCAAAATCGATGAAGGCGCGGTTATACTTGTCCACGCGGGCGCCATCACGATCAACCTGACGCTGGACGATACCGTTATTATTGGAGGCAAGCCTCTTAGGGGCCAAACGACCGCCCAAGGACCGGAACAAGTGGTAGGCTCGATCGTTGCCGGTCAGGGAGATCGACGTATCTTTCGGGTCGAGCTGGTTGGGGTTGGTATCGTTTCCGACCCAAGGATAATCCCCATAAAACCGTTTATACTCCTCCAACCCAGTGCTAAGGGCTGAAAGCTCGGTGGTTGCGCGATTTATTTTTGCCTGACCACCTACTCCCTGAACCACGCCAAACGTGATGCCGGCGAGAACGCCGATGATCGCGATCACGGTAAGCAATTCGATGAGCGTAAACGCTTTGTAAGCGCCTCGCCCGCCGTGGGTGAGAGGGGAACTCATAGGGGAGAG
>JAIXQS010000013.1 GCA_027485615.1 Verrucomicrobiaceae bacterium | reverse complement strand
GGCGCTGGCCTTCCCATTGGTCCATGCCGAAGTAGGTGGTGTCCTGGGAAATGAGGTTGATCTCCTTCACACCGGATTTCACGAGCGCCTCGACCTCGCGGAGGACGGAATCCTGGGTGCGGGAACGGTGCGTGCCGCGGATTTTCGGGATGATGCAGAAGGTGCAGGTGTGGTTGCAGCCCTCGGCGATTTTCACGTAGGCGTAATGATCCGGCGTGAGGCGGAAGCGCGGGGTGGTGTAGTCCGGGACGTATTTCGGCTTCAGCGTGACGAAATCGCGGGGATCATTCGTCGCGGTGGGGCCTTCCGTTTTCTGGACTTCGTCAGAGTTCTTTTTCCCCAACAGGTTCTCGATGATGGGGGCGACCTTGGTGATCTGGTCGAGGCCGATGAAGGCGTCCACTTCCGGCATGATGCCGGGGAGGTCTTTTGCGAAACGCTGCGAGAGGCAGCCCGCGACGATGATCTTCTGTTTGGCGCGCTCCGGGTTCTCGCCGCGCTCGTTCACCGCGCCGAAGATGGCATCGATGGATTCCTGTTTCGCCATGTCGATGAACGAGCAGGTGTTGACGATGAGCACGTCGGCGAGCTCCGGATCGGGCGTGAGCG
The DNA here is from genome assembly GCA_027485615.1 of Verrucomicrobiaceae bacterium. Classification (GTDB taxonomy): domain Bacteria; phylum Verrucomicrobiota; class Verrucomicrobiia; order Verrucomicrobiales; family Akkermansiaceae; genus Luteolibacter. The sequence goes on along the minus strand of JAIXQS010000013.1, from coordinate 25,806 downwards.
CCATGCCGGCTTGCGCGAGGTGGCCGATCATCACCTCTGAGTCGATGAGGTTCTTGGCACACCCCAATGATATCAATCCCACGGTAGTCTGTTGCATAAAATGATCTCCTGATTTCAAAGCTGCGGGGGAATGATCAGCTCATCACCGGCCTGCGGCGGCACCTGGCCGAAGCCGGGCATGGGGCTGGCGATGGCTCCCTCGGCGGTCACATCGCTGATCTTCACGCGGCCGAGGATGCCGGTGTTGCGGCGGATCGCAAGGATGGTGCCTGACTGCACCTGCTCAGGCATGACCACCTCGATGGTGAGGAAATCCCCGACTTCCGGATTCGCGATGAAAGACGAAACCCGGCCAATGAGCAGGGCATCACGGATCAAGCGGGCACGGCGCAGCTCGTCATCCTTTTTCTCGATCCCCTGTTGCCACGCCAGACCGGCCTCGTCGCGGTAGGTGTCGGCCTTTTTCTCGGCATCGGCTTTTTCCTCTGCGAGCCGTGCCATCTCCGCCTCTTTCGCAGCGAGCTCGGCCTTCATTTTCTCCATTTCAGACGGGCCGCCTGTTTGGGGCATGGGGTTCGAGAGCAGTTGCTGGCGCTGTTTCTCGAACTCAAGGTTATCCTGCTGCAGGCGGAGCTGGTCGAGCTGACTCTGTAGCCTGGCGATCTCGTCCTGCGGTGCGTTTTTCACCCCCTCTTTCATGCTGCTGAACGAGAGCACCACCGCCGCAAGCAGCAGCGCGAAAGTGGCCCCCAGTAATATCGTCATCGTATTCACGGAGGGGAAAATGTCCGGCGCGGCCCGCGATGTCAACGAGTCCCTCAAGGGGCGAAAATTCGACTTTCAATCTTCAAACTTCAAGGAAGAGAGCTTCGCGACCTCCTGCGACCTCCGGGTCTCCTTGGAGAAAATTTTCCGGGGAAAGGGCGGTTCCGGGTTGGACGCAGCAACGCGCATGTCGGAAGATAGCCCCCGTGGACCTGTTTTCCGACATTCCCAGCAAGCCGGTGAAGGCGCTTTCCGTGACGCAGCTCGTCCGGAAAATGAAACGCGCCGTCGAGTCGGAGGTCGGCCGGCTGTGGATCGAGGGCGAGGTCTCGAACCTCACCAAGCAAGGCAGCGGCCACTGGTATTTCTCGCTGAAGGACGAGGGTTCGCAAATCCAGTGCGCGATGTTCCACGCCCGCAACCGCGAAGGTTCCGAGGCGCTGGAAAACGGGGCGAAGGTGCGGGTTTTCGCGGAAGCGACGGTTTATGAGGCGCGCGGGCAGCTCCAGGTCATCGTGGAAAAGGCGGAGCGGTCGGGCTTGGGCGATCTCCAGGCGCGCTTCGAGGCCCTGAAGCGGAAGCTCCACGCCGAAGGGATTTTTGATACGCAGCGGAAAAGGGAACTGCCCGTTTTCCCGCGTATCATCGGGATCGTAACCTCGCCGACTGGCGCAGCGATCCAGGACATCCTCAATATACTGACGCGGCGCGCGCCGTGGGTGCAGCCGGTGCTTTTCCCGGTGAGGGTGCAGGGAAAAGGCGCCGAGCGGGAAATCGCGCAGGCCATCGCCAAGCTCAACGCGCCGGGGCGTTACGGCTATCCGCGCTGCGATGTGCTGATCGTCGGGCGCGGCGGCGGCTCGCTGGAAGACCTCTGGTGTTTCAACGAGGAGGTCGTCGCCCGCGCGATCGCGGCTTCGGAAATCCCGGTCATTTCGGCGGTCGGGCATGAGATCGATTTCACCATCGCCGATTTCGCGGCGGATCTGCGGGCACCTACGCCCAGTGCCGCCGCCGAGATCGCGGTGCCGGATCTAGCGGAGCTGCGCAGCACGTTGCTGAATCTACGTAACCGCCTTTCCCGCTCGCTGCGGCATCTTCTCCGCGAGCCCTCGCAACGCCTCGACACCGTCCGGATTGATTTGGCGGCGGCTGCGGAGGCCGCGCTTCTCGCCCGCCACCGGCTGCTGCAGCAATACGTGATCCGCCACCGCGCCCTACACCCGGCCAACATCCTGGAGAGAAGGATCGAGAAGCTCGGCTCCCTGCGGAAACATCTGCGGAACCTTGCCGCACATGGCGTTTCCCGGAATGCCGAGAAGCTCAGGCGCCTTGATACCCTGCTACGCACCCTCGGGCCGGATTCCGCGTTCAAGCGCGGTTTTTCCATCACGCTCAACGAGGACGGCTCCATCCTCCGCAGCGCGAAAGCCGCTAAATCCGGACAGATTCTCCGCACCAAACTGATCGACGGGGAGATCACCTCCACCGTAAGCTCCCAGGAACCAACAGCATGATCCAGACTTCCATCGAACCCTCCCTCCCTCTCTCCATCATCATCCTCTGCTACATTGCGACGGGAGCGCTGGTTTTGATCCTGTTGCTTTTGTTCATCATGAACTCAAGGCTCTCCGCACTTTCCGCGAAACTCTCCCGCTCCAGCCGCCCCACGAAGCCCGAGACTTACGAGGCTTACGAGGCTTACGAGGCTTCGCAAACCAAAATCGAATCTCCGAACGTGGCCGAAAAACATGATACGGGCGAGGCACCCGCGGGCACGCATTTCGAGGAGTTTCTCAATGAGGACCGCGAACGTCGGAAGCTCACGAAGAAGGAGAAATTCAAGGCCTACCGGGAGTGGCGCACGGAAAAAGGCCTGAACTGGTCGAAATGAGGAAACTCCCCGGCTCGGATCATTTTCCTGAACATTTCCACTTTCGGACATCGGGAGGGTGGTCTAGCGTGCGGCCAGAAAAATATGAACCTCACTCTGAAAGTCTGGCGCCAGACCGGGCCCCGTTCCAAGGGCTCCATCAAAACCTACTCCGCGGACAATATCCCGGCAGAGGCCTCGTTCCTTGAAATGCTCGACATCGTCAACGGGCGCATCATCGAGAAAGGCGAAGATCCCATCCACTTCGACCACGACTGCCGGGAGGGAATCTGCGGCTCCTGCTCGCTGACGATCAACGGAGTCCCGCATTCCAAGGAAAAAGGCATCACCACCTGCCAGGTCCACATGCGGAAATACAGGGACGGCGACACGATCTGGATCGAGCCGTTCCGCGCACAGCCTTTTCCCATCGTCAAGGATCTCATCACGGATCGCGGCGCCTTCGACCGCATCATCGCGGCGGGCGGCTACATCGATATCCGCACCGGCTCCGCCGTCGATGCGAACTCGATCCCCATCCGCAAGGACGATGCAGACAGCGCCTTCGACGCAGCGGCTTGCATCGGCTGCGGCGCATGCGTGGCGGCCTGCAAGAACGCCTCCGCCATGCTTTTCGTTTCCGCCAAGGTTTCCCACCTCGGCCACCTGCCGCAGGGCCAACCGGAGCGCCGGAAGCGGGCCCTCGCCATGGTTCGCCAGATGGACAAGGAAGGTTTCGGCAACTGCACGAACCAATACGAGTGCGAGGCCGCGTGCCCCAAGGAGATTTCCGTGGATCATATCGCCCGCCTCAACCGCGATTACGGCAAGGCCGTGATCGAAGAGCAGTTCGCATGAAATGGAGGGTGAGGGAATAATCGCGCAGCAGGCGCATCCAACCCGTTATGAAAGTGAAACTCACACCCATCCTCGCCGCGATCACCCTTACTTTCAGCGTGGCCTGTGCAGAGGACGACAAGAAAGGCAAAGCCATGGAAACCGTCAGCGAAGCCCCCGCCGAACCCGTAGACAAGGTCGTAAAGACAGATGAGGAATGGAAAAAACTCCTCACCCCCGAGCAATACCGCATCCTCCGCGAAGCGGGCACCGAGCGTGCCTATGGCGAGGTTTACAAGGAGTTCAAGCATCAGGGTGAGGGTGCGTATCACTGCGCCGGCTGCGGAGCCCTGCTATTTTCCTCGAAGGAAAAGTTCGATTCCGAGTGCGGATGGCCTTCCTTTTATGACCCCGCCAAGGCCGAGAACGTCACCACGAAGCGCGACACCTCCGGCGGCATGATCCGCATCGAGGTGAACTGCGCGAAGTGCGACGGCCACCTCGGCCATGTCTTCGAGGGCGAGGGCTTCGACACCCCCACCGACAAGCGCTACTGCATCAACGGCGTCGGCCTGAAATTCGTCCCCGCTGAAAAGGCTGCGCACACGAAGTAGCGCCGTTTACTCCTGCCCTTACTGTTGTTTTGGAGCGAGTAACCCGTTCCCCATGAGCTCTTTCAGGCTGCTGACGGTTTGTTTCATGCCCCCGACTGCCGCTCTGGTTGAGGTGATGATGCTGTCGAGTTGCTCAAGTCCCATCCCATCAGACTTAATGTTGTCAGTGTCTTTTCCAGCTTCGTCGGTGGTAGTCGCAGCCATTTCATCATCAAGTGAGGACTGAAAGGTTCCCGCCTGTTCTGGGGTCAGCAAAGCTTTGAAATCGGTGACGAATGCTTCGTCACTCAAAGGATTAGGATCTTCAAAGCTAGCTTTATCTGTGATGCCTTCAAATGATTCGAAGCTCGCGAAACTGCTTTCGAACTCAGCCTGTGAGGTCTTGTAATCCTCTTCGGTTGAATCGCCGCGCTTGAACGCATCGCTCGCGAGAATGAACCGCGTTAAGGCGGCTGGGTCTTCCTTGATTTCTCCGGTGAGTTTCTTGATTTCCTCGATGGATTCCTTCTTTCTCGAAAATTCACGTTTCTGGAAATCGGAGTAGACCTCGGCGGCGGCGGCTTGCTGATCCTCTTCGAGATTGAGTTTTTTGTACAACCGATCCAGTGCCACGCGATTCTCCCTGCTCATAACACCTGAGTTGGCTATGTCAGGGGAACTTATCACTTCCAACGTGAAAGTCAGGTCCTCAAGCAGGCTGATGCCGTTGGCGACGATGCGCTTCGAGAGGTTCGTCCGGGACTCCCCGTATTTCTCTACCAGATCGGGATAACGCAAGGGGGCACGCTCCCGGGAGCGGCTGTTGTTCGATGTGAGGGTGGAGGACTCGGAGCCTTGCGGGCGACCGGGTCTGCCCTCGGTGGTAGCTCCGGAGGCGTTTGGGGCGGAATCCTCTTTATTGATTAGGACGGCTCCGGCTCCTGCAAGGAGGAGCGCGGCGGTGGCTGCGATGCTTGTTTTCTTTGTCATGATGAGGGCGACTGTGGTTGTGGTGAGAGTGGCGGAGCCTGCGACGGCGGCAGCCTTGAGAGCATGTGAAGCGAGTAAAGGGGCGGCCGAGGCGGCGGTTTGCGCATCTATGGCGAAGTAGCCGAGCGCACTCACGCAGGCGGAAGTATCCAACGAGCATCCGCGGCGTTGGAGTTGCTTGCGGAGACGCTCGAGAGCCCGATCCACGCGTTTGCGGGCGGCTTCTGCGGCGATACCCAGCGCGGCGGCGACATCAGCATGGGGGAGGCCTCGGTGGAAGCGCAGGAGGATTGCTTCGCGGTCGTCCTGACGGAGGGCGGACAGGGCGGCGTCGAGCACCGGCTCCATTTCCTGCCACGCCTTTGGTTGGCTTTCTTCGGTCGCGGGGTTCATGGTGATAGTGGCATGGCGTTTGCGATTTTCGCGGCGCTGTGTCCGCAAAAGATTCCGGGTTTGCAGCAGGGCGGTCGTGTGCAGCCACCCGGCTAGGGAGGCGCGGGATTGGAGCTGCCGCGCCTTGCGAGCCAGTAGGATGAAGGTGAGCTGCGCTGCCTCGTCCGCGATCATGGGATCTCCGCTGATACGACTTGCGCATTGTCGGACAAGACAGGCATGACGCGCGACGAGTTGGCAGAACGATTTCTCACTCCCGGATTCAAGCCAGGAACGGAGGAGATCGCCATCGTGTGGTTCGGGAGTGTGCATGCTTTTCCTAATACTGTCCGCCGGAGAGTGATACCGGACAGAAAATTCATTAAAGATGCCAGCAGTGAAGCAAGACATAGCGGCGAACCGAAGGGGGAGCGAATAGCGCTTGATTTCCCTGCTCCCCCCGCCCATACAACCCTCCAGCGGCGGCTTGGCGGAATGGTAGACGCGCTCGACTCAAAATCGAGTTCCAAAAGAGTGTGGGTTCGAGTCCCACAGCCGCTACTTTCCCTTTTCCGAGAAGCAGAATGGACACACCGCGGAGCATCGGCATCATCGCAGGCAACGGGGTCTATCCCCGGACTTTCGTCCATGCCGCCCGCAAGGCGGAGCCCACCGCCCGCCTGGTCGCCATCGGTTTTGATAACGAAACCGAACCCGGTTTCGAAAAGGAGGTGGACGCTTTCCGCTCCGTCCGCGTCGGCCAGCTTTCCAAGCTCATCTCTTTCCTGAAAGGCGAGGGCGTCACCGAGGCGGTGATGATGGGCCAGATCTCGCCGAAAAACCTCTTCGACCTCCGGCCCGACCTCCGCATCCTGATGATGCTCGCCCGCGTGAAAAAGCGCAACGCGGAGACCCTGTTCGGAGCCATCGCCGACGAGCTCGCGAAGGACGGCATCACCCTACTGCCCGCCACCACCTTTCTCGAAGAGCACCTTCCCGCGGAAGGCCACGTCACCGGCCCGGTGCTCAAGCCCCGCACCCTCGCCGACCTCGAATACGGCTTCGAGATCGCGAAAAAAACCTCCGCCCTCGACATCGGGCAGTCCGTCGTCGTCCGGCACGGCACCGTACTCGCGGTCGAGGCCTTCGAGGGCACCAACGCCTGCATCCGCCGCGGCGGCGAACTGGCGAACCGCAAGGACGCCGTGCTGGTGAAGGTCTCCAAGCCCGGCCAGGATTTCCGCTTCGATGTCCCGGTCATCGGCCCGCAAACCATCGAGACCTGCGCCGAGGCGGGAGTGCAGGCCATCGGCATCGAGGCCGGCCGCACCATCCTGCTGGAAAAGGAAGCCGTCATCCTCCTGTGCGCCCGGCACAAGATCACCGTCCACGCCTTGTGAATGAGGAAGCAGGAGATTGACAGAATTCTGTCCATGCGTTATCGGAAGGCATGCAGACGATCAATTACAGCGACGCTCGGAACCAACTGGCCGGACTGATGGAGGCTGCTTCCCGCGACAGGGAACCGATCACGATCACTCGGAACGGCACCGGGAAAGTGGTGATGCTGGCCATCGAGGAATATGAGGCCATGGAAACAAGCCTCCATCTACTTTCCACGCGGGCGAACGCCAACCAGATCCAGCAAAGCCTCTCCGATTACTCGGAGGGCAAAATCCAATCGGGCGCGCTATGCGACTGAGTTGGCTGCCCAACGGCTGGAAGGACTACCTTTATTGGCAGGAAAACGACCGGAAAATCCTGACGCGTGTCAACGAGGTGATCCGCGACACGCTACGGAACCCTTTTTCGGGAATCGGCAAACCCGAGCCGCTCAGGAACAACCTCAAGGGTTGGTGGTCGCGGCGGATCACTGCGGAGCACCGCCTGATCTACCGGGTCGAAGGCGATAGTCTTCTCATCATGCAATGCCGGTTCCATTATGATGATTGATCCGATTTCCCGCCACCACCTACTTGAGCTTTCCCGATCCACCCCTAGGCTAGCCCCCGTGAAACGAACCCTCCGCGACCCTCTCCGCTCTCTGCTCCTCTGCGGTGGATTTCTTCTTCTTGCCTCCCTTGTCCACGCGCAGGAACCCGCGCCCGATCCTGTGACTCCAGCTCAAGTCCGCGCCTCGATCACGCGCGGCGTCGATTTCCTGGTCGGCTACCAGAACAAGGACGGCTCATGGGGCGGCCCCACCCGCACGAAAGGGCTGAACATCTATGCGCCCGTCCCCGGTGCGCACCACGCCTTCCGCGCAGGGGCTTCCGGACTCGCCCTTTCCGGCCTGATCGATTCCGGCGACGCCCGCCCCGAAACCGCCGCCGCCATCGAAAAGGCCGCGAAGTGGGCCGAGAAGGATTTGCCGAACCTGCGCCGCGCCGACCCAACCACCACCTACAATATCTGGGGCCACGCCTACGGCTTGCGCGCCCTCACCCGGCTCCATGGGCGGGAAGCCGATCCTGTTAGGAAAGCCCGTTACAAGGAACTCGCCCAGGAGCAGGTGGAGCTGGTGAACCGCTATGCCGACGTCAACGGAGGCTGGGGATACCTCGACCTCTTCGACAAGCTTGCCACGCAGAAACCCAGCGGCATCACCACCTCGTTCAGCTCCGCCACCGTACTGCTCGCCATGCATGAGGGGCGGGAAAAGCTCGGCCTCACGCTCAACGAGAAGGTGGTGACCGCCGCCCTGGATTCAATCAAGCGCCAGCAGACGCCGGACATGGCCTACGCCTATTCCCACTCCCACATCATGCGTCCGCGCACAGACATCAACCGCCCGGCCGGCTCCCTCTCCCGCTCCCAGGCCTGCAACGCCGCCCTCCGCGCCCTCGGCCGCGAGGGCATCACCGACGAGGTTGTAATCGAATGGGCCGACCGTTTCCTCGCCCGCGAAGGTTTCCTTTCCATCGCCCGCAAGCGCCCGCGGCCCCACGACATCCATTTCCGCATCTCCGGCTATTTCTACTATTACGGCATCCACTATTTCACCGAATCCGTCCGCTTCCTGCCGCTGGAGAAACAGAAGCCCTACGCCGGGAAACTCGCCGCCCTCATCCTTTCGCGGCAGGAAAAGGACGGCTCATGGTGGGACTACCCGCTCTATGATTACCACCAGCCGTATGGCACCGGCTATTGCCTCATGGCGCTGGCATGGTGTGAGTCGGTGAGCAGACAGGGATCTTGACATCTGATGCATGGCGATTAGCATCTGATGTATGAGAACGACCCTTGATCTCGAAAAACCCGTGCTGGACGGCCTCAGGAGGCTCCAAAAAGAGGAGAAGATACCTCTCGGGAAAATCGCATCTCGCCTGCTTGCGGAATCCCTAGCGGAAAAAAGAGCTAAGGGAAAAAAGCGCCTCGCTTTCAAATGGGTGAGCGCCGATATGGGGGCGAAGGTCGATCTCGCCGATAAGGACGCGCTATACCGTGAACTGGACAAGCCATGAGCTACTCCATCGACGCGAACATCCTTCTATACGCGAGCAACAAGGCTTCTCCCTTCCACGTCCGCGCAAATGAGTTCCTCGCCTCGCGAGAAGACGATGGCGATCTGCTCTGCCTGACTTGGCCGACACTGATGGCTTACCTCCGCATCTCCACCCATCCCAACATTTTCTCCTCACCGATTGCGCCGTCGGAAGCATGGGAGAACATCAAGAATCTCCTCAATCTGCCGCGCTGCCGCGTCATCACTGAGGAGGAGTCCTTTCCGTTGGACTACGCGGCTGTCACCCAAGGTATCGTGGTTCGTGGAAACCTCGTGCCGGATGCCCACATAGCCACCATACTCCGCCAGCACGGGGTGAATCGCCTCTACACGGCGGACACTGATTTCCTCAAATTCCGATTTCTCGAAGTGATCAATCCGTTGGAATGATTTTTTGGGGAATATGTCACCCCCTTCACCACCATCCCGAAAAACCACATCGGCTTTTGCGCGGCCTTTTCCTGACGGTTCTGGTTCCGTCCGGGGCGAACCCTGCACACGGATGATACGATCAATCCAGCGGACGCCAACGCACATTGCGAATCAACGCTGACGTCTGCCATGTCGCGAGGCCGAAGGGCGCACAATCCGAGATCGAACCGTGCCTGAGCGAGAGCTCTTTTCCCGTGGTGTCCGTGTCGATCATTTTATCGCCGTTGATCCATGCCTCGATCCGCTCTCCCCTCCTCACCAGCCGGATTGAATACCAGACACCGGTTTCGAATTTCCCCAGGGTTGTTGTTTCGTTTTCAGACGCATCCTTGCCGTCGATGGAGGAAATCCCGACCGTGCCGCCTCCCCAGCCGCCGACGATGAGGGTGACACATTCTTTCGCGCTGCGGGCGGGAAACGTCACGGCGCAGAAGAAATCCGTGCCGTCGATGCGTTTCGCCATCATCTCCAGTTCGAAGGGAGAAGTGGGCGGCGTGCCCTTCCAGCGCACGGCGGTCATCGCCTCTCCCCAGCCGAGGTGCAACGGCTCACCTGTGTCAATCTCCCCGCCGCTCATACCTTCCCACTCACCGCGCATCTCGATCCATGGGCGCCCCTTCACCACCGCTTCCTCCTTCCGGCAGCCTACCGCGGCCAGGCCACACATGAACATCCATTCCCTGCGTTTCATTCGAATAGGCTTATACGTCTTCTTCCATACCCTTGAAGTTTAAAGTTTGAAATTCGGGGTTTCGGCCTAGCGTCGACGCATGCTCTCCACCGAACGACTCACCGGCTTCGCCGACGAAGCCTCCCGCGACATCGACCTCCAGATCCGCGCCACGAAAGATCTGGGCTGGTCTGCCATTTCCACCCGCATGGTCGGCAACGCGAACATCCACGAAATGCCGGAGGATGATTTCCTCGCCGCCGCCGACAAGCTCGACGCCGCAGGCATCACCGTTCCCGAGTTCGGCTCCGCCATCGGCAACTGGGGAAAAAAGATCAGCTCCGATTTCTCCATCACGCTCGCCGAGATCGAGCGGGCGATTCCGCGCATGAAACGCCTCGGCACGCCGATGATCCGCATCATGTCCTACGCGCAGGAGCCGTGGGGCGAGAATCAGGACGAGCAGGAGCGCTTCCGCCGCCTGCGCGAGATCGTGAAACGCTTCGCCGACGAGGGCATCACCGCCGTCCACGAGAACTGCATGAACTGGGGCGGTTTCTCCGCCGAGCACTCCCTCCGCCTCATCGAGGAAGTCCCCGGCCTGAAACTCGTCTTTGACACGGGAAACCCGGTATTTCAGCGCGACCGCTCCAAGCCCGAGCCGCAACCATGGCAAGACCCTCTGGATTTCTGGCTCAAGGTGAAAGACCACGTCGCCCACATCCACATCAAGGACTGCATCAACCCCGTTTCCGACGATGTGGAGCCGGAATACACCATGCCCGGCCTCGGCCAAGCGAAGCTCCGCGAAATCCTCACCGACGCACACAAGACCGGCTACAAGGGCTGGATCGCCATCGAGCCGCACGTCGCCACCGTCTTCCACGCCCCCGATCCCTCCGCCGTCGATTGGGACCAGTGCTACTCCTCCTACGTCGAATACGGCCGCCAGTTCGTCCGCCTCATCGCGACGCTGTAGCGACAGCGTTTCCCAGCTTAGGTCTCCGAATACGAAGCGGAAGTGTGTAAATGTTGCGAACTAGCAAGCTCTACGCTTCCTCATGCTGAGCCGATTCCTCCCGGTGAACCCCGACGAGGATATTCACATCGAGAAGTTTCATGGCGATTCCATCAGATCGAGAAGGGATACGTTGGAATTGAGATCCACACCAGGCAGTGTCCCGGTGCCGGAAAATGTAACGAATGGCTTTGGTTTCTGCCGCGATGGGCTGCCAGGTCTGGCGAGCAGGGCCACGGTCAATGCTTCGTCAATCACATCCCCTAAGGAACATCTGCGTTCCACCGAGACTTTCTTCGCCTCTTTGAGCAAATGATCTGAAATGGTTACCGTTGTTCTTACGCATCAAGTCACCGTGCTGCCGCATCATGATGTCAAGTGATGACCTTCCCTGTGACCTCCCCGGAAACGCAAGCCCCCGGCCACACCACGCTGTCCGTCACCCGCGCGCCCGATGCAATCCGCGCGCCTTTTCCGATTACGCTGCGCTCGATCACCGCGCCCTCGCCGATGACCGCCTCCGGATGCACCGGCTCCTCCAGCGCCAGCGTGCGGTGCGCGGCGAGGTAGCTTTCCACATCACCGAGATCCATCCACTCGCCCTCATCGAGCAACACCGCGCCGATTTTCCCCTCCCGCACCAGTTCTTGGAAAGCCGGGATCACCGCGATCACCTCGTCCGCCGGGATGCGTTTCAGGAAATCCTTCCTAACGCAGTAGATGCCGGTGAACACATGCGTCCCCGGCAAGCCGTGCACCTCGCTGCGCACATCCTCCACGCGGCCATTCTCACCTAGCGAAATCCGTTTTTCCCCGCCCGCCGACCTCACTGCCAGCGTCACCTCATCGCCGGAAGCCTCGTGTGCGGCAGTGAGTTTTCGTAGATCCATGGACGAGAAAATATCGCCGTTGTGGATCAGCAAACTCCCCTCCTCCACCCAGCCCTCGATGTTTTTCAGCCCGCCGCCCGTCTCCAGCAGCACCGGTTCGTGGAAAAACGTCACATCCCTCCCCGCCGCGAATCCCACCCATTTTTCCGGCAGGTGATGCGTGTTCACCGCAAACCTGCGGCACCCCGCCGCCTCGCAAGCCTCCACCGCCCACATCGCCAGCGGCTTGTGGAAAAGCGGCACCAGCGGCTTCGGGAAAACATCCGTCAACGGCCGCAACCGCGTCCCCAGCCCCGCTCCCAGAATAAACGCCTGCGTGATCATCTGCTCACGGAGCCTTCCAGTCCGGGAACTCGGCGGCGAGTTTCGAGGCGAATTTGGCGGCCTCGGCGGCGTTGCCCTGTTTCTCAAGGACGCCGATGTATTTGTGGATGGCGAGGGGCTTGAGGTCGGCGTCTTCGTGGAAATTGTTCACGTAGAGGTAATCGGCCGCGGCCTTGCCGAGGTCGTTTTCCTGGACGTAGAGATCGCCGGAAACGACGCGGAGGTAGGCGGAGGTGCGGCCTTGGGGGCGGAGGGCGAGGGCTTCGTCGGCGGTGTTGCGGGACTCCACGTGGCGCTTCAACCCGAGGAGGGCGCGGGCGCGGTCGAGGAGGCCGTCGGCTTTCCAGGAGGGGTTGTCCTCGACATCGAGGAGGTTGGCGATGGCGGGGAGGGCGGCCTCGAACTGGGCGGTCTCGATGAGAGCCTTGGCGAGGTAGCGCCAGACTTCCTTCTGGGTGGCGCGGGGCTCGTCGGGGTTGGCGACGATCTGGAGGAAACGGGCGGCGGCCTCGAAATCCCCGGCGTTGTAGGACTGCATGCCCGCCCACTGCACGGCCTGTTGGGGGACGTCGTCGATGTATTTGCCCTTGATCGCGAGGTCGATCTCGGCAGCGAGGCTTTTCGGATCCTGGGCGGCGAAGTGGGAGAGGGCGAGGAGCAGGCCGGCGTGTTTCGAGTAGGCTTCGGCGCGGAGCTCGCGGGCGGTGTTGAGGAAAGGGGCGGCTTCCTTGGGCTGGTTGGTTTTCACCATGCCCCAGCCGATCCAGTAGTTCGCCTCGGCCTTGAGGTTGTCGGTAAGGTCATCGACCTTTTCCAGCAGGCCTTTATATCGGACGAGCATGTTCTCGATGTTGCCTTCCTTGCGGCGGGTGCGGGCGGACTCCAGCCAGGCGAGGGCGACGAGGTCGGCGGGCGCGGCCTTGTCCATGGTGAGGCGGTCGAAATCGGCGACGGCCTTGGCGGGCTCGCCGGACTCGGCGTAGGCCTTGGCGCGCTTCGCCAGGGCGGGGTGGACGCGCTTGTCGTCCGGATATTTCGCGAGGAAATCGGTGAGGGAGCGGATGGCTCCCTGGGCATCCCCCGCCTCGGCGAGGCACCATCCGCGCTGGTAGAGGAGGCCGGGGCGGTTGGCTTCGCTGAGGAGGGCGGGATCGATCTTCGCGTAGGTTTTCGCGGCCTCGGCGGTCTTGTTTTCCGCGAAGAGCGTCTCCGCTTTCATGAGCATCGCGGTGTGGATGCGGGTGTCGTCGGGATGGAGTTTCCCGTAGATCTGGAGAAAGGCATCGACCTGATCGGCGACGTGCTTGCCCTCGATCTGGAAGAAGCAGTTGAGGCGGTAGTAGGAGGCCTGGAAGGCGAGGTCGTTCTCGGGTTTCACGAGGCGCTCGACCTCGCGGAAAAGCTCGCTGGCCTCGGCGGGGCGCTTGAGTTTCATCATGGCGCGGGCGGCGATCATGAGGCGGAAGGCCTCCTTCTCGCCCTCGCCCTTGAGGGAGCTCTTGCGATAAATGTCGAGCACCGCCTGGTATTCCTTTTTCGCGAAATGGTTCTCCATCAGCGCGGTCTGCGCATCGGGGCGGAACTCCTCCATGCCCTGGCCGTCGAGGATGAAGCGGAGGTATTTCTCGGCCATCGCGGTCTCGCCGAGCTTGGTGGCGGCGATGGCGGCGTGCAGGGCGGCATCGCCGCGGAATTTTGCGACGGCGGGGGAATCCGCGACGCCACGGAAGAGGTCGAGCGCTTCCTGGAGCTTGCCGGCCTTGAGGGTGAGCTTGCCGACCTCGGTCTGCGCCTGATCCTTGAAAAGGGCGCCCTCGGGATCGACCATCACGCGCTTGTAGGCGGCGACGGCCTCGCGGTCGCGGCCGAGGAGGCGGTAGCAGTTGGCGGCGAAGAGGTCGCCCTTGGGTTTGTCGCCGGGCTTGGCGGCGTTCTGCGCGAAGCGCTCGAAAAGCGGGGCGGCGAAGGCGTATTCGCGCTTGTTGTAGTGGTCGGCGGCGAGGGTGTAGGCGGCGGCGGCGGCGTATTTCCCCCGGGCGTAGCGGTTCAGCAGGGTGCTGAAGCAGCGCTTCGCGTCATCGGGAAGGCCGGCCTGGTAGAAGCTGCTGCCGAGATACCACCACGCGGCCTCGGTGTTGGCGTGGTTGGGGAATTGGTTGATGTATTCGGAAAAAATGTCCGCCGAGCGGAGGTAGAGATCGCGGCGTGTTTCGAAATCGACGCTGGCCTGCGCGGTGTCGTAGAGGTTTTTCGCGCGCGCGAAAAAATCATTGCCGGCGTCGGCGCGGAGATCCTCGGGGACGATGCCGGCGCGGGGCGGTTGCTGCGCGGCGGCGGGCAGGGTGAGGAGGAGGAAAAGGAGCGGGAATGCTTTCAAGGTGCCGGAAGGTTCGGGACGGGGAATGGGATTGCCAAGGGAATCAGTTCGTGGGGGCGGGCTTTTGCGTGGCGAAGGAGATGTTCCAGATGCCCGCCTTCTGGCAGGTGTCGATGACCTCGACGATGCGCTGGTAAGAAACCCCGCCGTCGCCGCGGATACGGACGGGCTGGTTCTCGTATTGCGCCGCAATGGACGCGAGTTTTTCAAGGAGCTGCGCCAGATCGACCGAGCCGCCCTCGATTTTCACGGTGCCGTCGGCGAGGATGTTGATGACGATCTCGCCCGGGCCGCGCTGGGGCTCCGCGCCTTCCTGGGCGGTGGGGACGGATACGGAAAGCTCCGTTTCCGATTTCGTGAACTGCCAGGTGACGATGAAAAAGATGAGCAGCAGGAACACGATGTCGATCATCGGCGCCAACTGCATCTGGGCGGGTTCCGGCTGCCTGCTGGAGAATTTCATCGGGGAAGTGTCTTAGATTCCGTGGAGATCGGGGCGGTCGCCGCCGAGCGGTGAGGGCACCGGCATGGCGTAATCCTCGCGGACACGGCGGGCGGGCGAGTAGAACTCGCGCTCGCCGGGCGGCTGGTGCTCCACCTGGGTATGGAGCAGCGCCATGAGATGCGTGGCGGCGGCCTCCAGCTCGGCGATGTATTTCTGAACCCGCCCGCGGAAAAAGGAGTAGAATATAAGCGCCGGGATGCCGATGATCAGGCCGGCGGCGGTGGTGATGAGCGCTTCGGAAACGCCCTCCGCCAGACCCATCTGGCGCACGCCCTGCACATCGCCGCCGGAGATCTGCATGAACGACTTGATCATTCCCAGCACGGTTCCGAGCAGGCCGACCATAGGGGCGATGGAGCCGATGTCGGCGAGGTAGGTGATGCGGGAGCTGAGCAGGCCCGCTTGGCGCGAGCCCTCGGCCTCGGCTACCTCGCGGACTTCGCCGAAGGAGGCGGTGGGGTATTTCGTAAAGAAATCCAGGGTCTTCTGCGTCAGCCGTGCCATCGATTCGTTCTGGCGGTGGCAGTAGGCGATGAGGCCGAGGTAGTCGCGCTTGCGGATCATCGCCTCGGCGGCGTTCATGAAGCGGTCGCTGACGACGGCATTGCGCCGGATGGTGGCCAGATAGAGGAGCACGAGGACAACGCCCACCACCGAGATCAACGCCAGGGGATACATCATGATCCCGCCCGCTGCGACGATTTCGAGGAAATTGGTTTCCTTGACGGGAGCGGCCGCCCCGGTTGTCTCCTGCGCGGAGGCGGTGAGAGCGCCGCACAACAGCGCGGCGATGGGGAAGGTGAAGCGCTTCATCGGTTCGGCGGACTTTAGCCCCCCGCCCGGTCTTTGCAAGCACGGGCTGTGCCCATACCGGCGCAAAGCATCTTCCTTGGGAGTTGAAGTTTGAAAGTTGAAATTTAGCATCCCGCCATGCGCACGCTCATCAAGCACGTCCTGGCCCGGAAAGAGGGAACCGATTCGTTGGAAATCGCCGGTTGGGTGCGAACCCGGCGGGACTCGAAGGCTTTCTCTTTCATCGAGCTGAACGACGGCTCGTGCCTGGGGAATTTACAGATCGTGGCTGACGCGGGAATACCCGGATACGAGGAGATCCACGGTATGACAACCGGTGCGTCCGTTTCCGTTTCGGGAAAACTGATCCCCTCCCCCGCCCAAGGTCAGGACTGGGAAATGCAGGCCTCTTCCATCAAGCTCCTCGGCGCCGCGCCGGAGGATTACCCACTCCAGAAAAAAGGCCACTCGCCGGAGTTCCTGCGCTCCATCGCCCACCTGCGCCCGCGCACCAACCTCTTCGGCGCGACCTTCCGGCTCCGCTCCCGGATGTCCCATGCGATCCACCGCTTTTTCCAGGAGCGCGACTTCGTCCATGTCCACACGCCCATCATCACGGCCAGCGATTGCGAGGGAGCCGGGGAAATGTTCCGCGTCACCACCCTGCCGGATGACAAGATCGCGAAGGACACCGAGGACTTTTTCGGCAAGCGCGCCTACCTCACCGTCTCCGGCCAGCTTGAGGGCGAGACCTTCGCCTGCGCGCTCTCGAACATCTACACCTTCGGTCCCACCTTCCGTGCGGAAAATTCCAACACCTCCCGCCACGCGGCGGAATTCTGGATGGTCGAGCCCGAGATGGCCTTCTGCGACCTCGCGGGCGACATGGATTGCGCGGAACAGCTCATCCGTTTCCTCGCCGCCGAAGCCCTCGCCGATCCCGACCTCTCGATCTTCGAAAAGTTCGTCGATAAGACCCTCCGCGAACGCCTCCAACACGTCGTCGAGAAGCCCTTCCAGCGCATCTCCTACACGGACGCCGTGAAGCTATTGGAGGGATCGGGGAAAAATTTCCAATACCCCGTCGCCTACGGCCTGAACCTCCAGTCCGAGCACGAGCGCTGGCTCACGGAAGAGTATTTCAAGCAGCCCACCACCGTTTTCAACTACCCCAAGGAGATCAAACCCTTCTACATGCGCCTCAACGAGGACGGCAAAACCGTCACCGCGATGGATCTGCTCGTGCCGGGCATCGGCGAGATCATCGGCGGCTCGCAGCGGGAGGAGCGTTACGATGTGCTTCTGGAAAATTTCAAGCACCACCACATCGATCCCGAGGCCTACGGCTGGTATGCGGATCTGCGGAAATACGGCACCGTCCCGCATGCCGGATTCGGGCTGGGCTTCGAGCGTTTGCTGATGTTCGTCACCGGCGTCCACAATATCCGCGACGTGATCCCTTTCCCCCGAACCCCGGGGCATTGCGAGTTCTGAGGGGTGATCTTTCTTTCACCGGAGGAAGTGTTCAACGAACCATCCAACGTTGCACTACAGTCTTGAACCCAAGCTTGATTGTCTTTCGGGCGGCTGGAACATCATCCCCGCTCGATATCCGTGATCTGAGAAATCGAAAAATCTAGGTCGTCCTCGGTCCTAATCTCCTTCGATCCAATCCTGCAGATCGCATCAGCTCCTATGATTACATCGCGAATACGCCTTCCATCACTCAGGCATAAGATAACCCGCACAGCTCCATACGAACATTCCGGGTATGACATCACCTTCGCCCCGAATTCGTCGGGCAACTTCGCGTAAGTGTCTCCGTGTTGCTCTGTGCTCATTGCTAATTCTTGCCGAACGTCGAGGCCTGGCAACCGCTACCGGGAGCGCCCCTCCGCTTCAGGTTGAGGTTTGTCGCTACCCTCAGACTTTGACTCGGGGCGGGTAGCGGGTTGCCCAGTGCCGCCTTGTTCGGCTTTATCTTTCACGATCCGCGTGAAGACAACGGACAGTGGAACTCCAAAAAGAAGAAGGAATCCGAACAGCGACCAAAAATTGTAGTTACTCCCGAAAAATGCGGCAGCAGGTATGCACGCCAATACCGCAGCAACTATGGCGACAGAAAATGAAAATATATTGAGCTTCTTCGCGACCAAATAGCAGGGCAATCCAATTAGAATAAGCGAAACGTATGCGGTCGGAACACCGTATAATGAGTAAAGAAAAACGGACTCCCACGGCTTGAATGGATGAGGCCAGATCAATGTGATAGAAGGGTCAGGCAAAGGCTTGCCCAGCCACGTGGCTAGATACCAGAGCGAGTAGAGCGCAGTCATCGGTATGACGACCCAGGGCGTTACGAGGGATGCGATGATGAGCCTCTTGGTATGGCGCTTCATAATGATGCCGAACGATGAGCACATCCACCACTAGAAGCGGGGGCGGACGTGGATCGCGGGGTTTGGGTTGTAGTTACGGAAAATCATGGAAACAGCTCGGCTTCTAGTGGTTGGATGATGCGGCTTGTTAGGCTTCTTCTTCTTCATTGGGTGATTTAGAATCAGTGACCGTAGCAGACCTCCGCTTGATCTCGGCAAGAAGCGTGTCTATGCTGCGATGGGATCGGAGTGCTTGAATAACACTAACAATAAGCCATAGCAAAGAAGCACCAGTGCAAATAAGAAAAACGGCCTCCCAAGTTGCCTTTGAAAAGGTGAGCGCGTCATGAAATGAAGCACTGACAAAAACAAGTATAAGCGTCACTGAAAGTGAAGCAGGTGTATGCCATCTGTCTCGGACGTGGAGACCGTCAACGTGGTCGCGTAAAGCACCCCGAAGCTTGTCTTCGGTCGTAACGATAACATCCTGACCGAGGTTGAAATGAACGTTGGATTCTTGCACCAAATTCTTGGTGATTGATGCCATTAGCCCTTTGGGAGGTGTGTCAGGAGCACTCATTATATTGTAGACTCCTGTGTTGGTGGTGCTGGCTTCTCCGGTTCCTCCAGCTTTTCAAGCGCGCCCAGCGCATGGAAAGCTAAAAAGCCACAGTTGTTGCAGGCTACAATGACTGTGGGAATCCCTTTGCCGCCAATGACGAAACCCTTCGGTGCGCTTTGTAGCGTCTGGTAACCATATCCGTCAATGATGGTGAAACCACCAGTCCCGCAACGTGGGCAAGGTAATGTAGCTCCCTTGTCACTGAGTTTCTTTATAAGTTCTTGTTGGCGTTCTATATCCATGGATGAGGTTATTTTATTTTGCCTAACAGTGTATTAGTTCAATAGGGGGAGGATATCGCACGGGTTGAAGGAGGCAAGACGGAAAAGAGCCATCTCCTAAGCTGCTTGTAATCAACGTGTAAGGAATTCTTTACGGATTCTCTGATTTTTTTAACACAAAGAAATCAGGATCTACTGATCTAACAGATATTACCCGCTCAGCAGCTTGAAGTTTTGGAACGTACGAAGGTCAGGAAATCCATAGTTAAAATTTTTCTTGCCGTAGTCCGCGCATCATAAGAACAGTGTTCGGATGAATGGACGCCAGCCACCAGCGGTTTCAAGAAGGGTGCAGTTCGACTGGAGGAAGGATCTGGAAGCTTCGCGCGACCTGATGCGCCGCGACATCGACGCTTACGGCTATGTCCTGAGCTGGATCGAGGACTGGCGGGTGCAGCGCGATATGCCGCCCGGCCGGGAGACGATGGAGGCGTGGTGGAGGGAATGTGCGAAGAGGAAGGAGCAGCCGGCTTGGCGGCTCAGGCAATGGTCGGAAGCCATTTCCTGGTATCTCGGCTGGCTAGAGCTTTGCCGGAAGAGCGGAGGAACGGGCAAGAGCATTGCGGAGAGGCTGAAGGACGCCGTGCATGGCGCAGCGGTTTGCTGTCCCTGAATGCCGATTGATGATTGTTGATTTTGGATTTTTGATTTGGAGAAGAGGATGGCACCTCAGCAACTGGAAGATCGGCCGATCGGACTCGAAAACCATGGGGCGGCGTGCGGGTTGACAAAGGCGGGGTGCATCGCGGAGTCTGCTCACACGTGATTGTTTTCAAAAGCTTGTGCAGGGATGTGGGGATCGGGGCGAATTCGTATTCGCTGGAGGTCGGAGGAACCAGGATGGTGCTCGATGCCGGGATGCATCCGAAAGAGGAGGGTCTCACCGCGCAGCCGCGCTACGAGCTGATCGGCGACGATACGGCGGAGGCGATTTTCGTGACCCACTCACACCTTGACCATGTCGGGACGTTGCCGGTGCTCGCGGAGCGGCAGCAGAACGCCCGGATCTTCATTTCCCCCGAGGCCGCGGAGCTGACCCTCGCGATGCTGCACAACTCGGTGAACGTGATGGAATCCAAGCGCACCGAGCTCGGCATCACGGAGTATCCTTTTTTCCGTCACGGCGAACTCGACCGGATGAAGGGACGCTTCGAGACGATGAGAGTGGGCAGCAAATTCCCCGTGGATTTGCGCGGGGAGATCACCGCCGAGTTCTTCGATGCGGGACACATCATGGGCTCGGTGGGCGTGATGTTCGAGGCCGAGGGGAAAAAGGTTTTCTACACGGGCGACGTGAACTTCGAGGACAGCACGATCCAGAAAGGCGCGGTGTTTCCCGAGGGCGAGGTGGATGCGCTGATCGTGGAGACCACGCGCGGCGAACAGGCGCGGCGGGCGGATTACTCGCGGCGCGAGGAGGAGAACGCGTTCGCTGCGGCGATCAACGGCGTGCTGAAACGCGGCGGCTCGGCGCTGGTGCCGGTGTTCGCAATGGGCAAGACCCAGGAGGTGCTGGCGATGCTCCAGCGCTTCAAGGAAGAGGGTCTCATCAACGCGAAAGCCCCCATCTACATCGGCGGGCTGAGCACGAAGATGACCACAATCTACGACAAGTTCAGCGACGTCTCCCGCCGCAACCGCCGCGGTTTCAAATTTCTCGCCGACATGGAGCTGGCGGGCGGTAACAAGCGCCGCATCGGCCCCATCCCTTTCCACAACGGCTGCATCTACGCCCTATCCAGCGGCATGATGTCGGAGAAAACCGTCTCCAACAATTTCGCCCGGCAGGGAGTGTTGGAAAACAAGAAGCACGGCCTGTTTTTCGTCGGCTACGCGGATTCGGAAACGCCCGGCGGCCGCATCCGCGCGGCGAAGCCCGGCGACAAGGTGTTGCTCGATCCCGCCTACCCGCCCGTGCCGCTGAACTGCGAGGTGCGCATCTTCGATTTCTCCGGCCACTCCACCCGCGACGCCATCGCCGACTACGCGGTGCGCGTGAAACCGAAGAAAATTTTCCTCGTCCACGGCGATGACGGCGCGATGGCGTGGTTCAAACAGGAGTTCGCAAAACGCCTGCCGGGTTCCGAGGTCATCATCCCCGAGCCGGGCGTGGAGCACATCATCTGAACCCCAGATCATATGGGGGGCCGGCGACCATCCGGCGGTAGCGGAGGGAATACGGAGGAACGCCGCGAGAGTGTTGAAAATCCATGGGCTTCCGGCTCCATGGCCTCCGTTTCGATGCCTACCGGTTCTCCGAAAAGCGCCGCCTCCTGGGGTGGCTTCCATCCCCCGATATGAAATTTAAGCGCCGCCAGCCCGTTTTCCCCTTCCCTTCCCGCCCGTTCCCGATCATCCGCGTGCGGCAAACCCGTCTTCCTTGAGGTTTACAGTTTAAAATTTAAAGTTTCCACCGTGTCCACCCTCCTCTCTGCCAACGAGATCCGCCTCGCCTACTCCTACCAGAACCTGCTCGACGGAGTCACCCTTGCCGTCGCCTCCGGGGAAAAGGTCGGCCTCGTCGGGCGCAACGGCTGTGGGAAAACCTCCTTGCTGAAAATCCTCACCGGCGAGTCGCAGGCGGATTCCGGTGAAATCTCCCTGCGCCGCGGCATCCGCACCGGATACCTGCCGCAGGAGTTCGAACTCGATCCCGACATCTCCGTCCACGAAAACATCGCCGCGGGTGCCACCGACATCGTCGAGGCGATCCGCCGCTACGAGAACGGCGACGGCACCGAGACCGAACTCCAAGGCTTTCTCGAACTCCTCGACCACACCGACGGCTGGAACCTCGACTCCCGCATCCTTTCCCTCTCCAACGCCCTCGGCACACCCCCGCTCGAATCACCCACCGGCCCGCTTTCCGGTGGGGAAAAACGCCGCGTCGCCCTCTGCCGCGCGCTCGCCTGCCAGCCGGATCTTCTTCTGCTCGATGAGCCTACCAACCATCTCGACGCCGAGTCGATCCGCTGGCTGGAAGACGTGCTGAAAAATTTCGCGGGGGCCGTCATTTTCGTCACCCACGACCGCTACTTCCTCGATGTCATCGCCACCCGCATCATCGAGATCGATGGCGGGCGCGCCTATTCGCACCCCGGGAACTACACCGCTTTCCTCGAATCAAAAGCCATCCGCCAGCAGATCGCCGAGCAATCCGAACACAAACGCCAAAGGTTCCTGAAATCGGAACTCGAATGGGTGCGTTCCGGAGTCAAGGCACGCGGCACGAAACAACGCTCCCGCCTTGATGCCTTTTACGAAATCGAAGGCCAGGAAGCACCGCCCGAAGAGCGCGAGATGGATCTCCTGCTCCCGCCCGCCAGCGACCTCGGCAACGTCGTCATCGAGCTGGAAAAGGCCGGGGTCAACGTCGGCACGGATAAGCACCCACGCTGGCTTTTTCGTAACCTCGACCTCTCCATCCGCCCTGGCACCTGCACCGGCATCGTCGGGAAAAACGGCGTTGGCAAAACCACCCTGCTGAAACTCTGCCTCGACCAGCTCCAACCCACCGAAGGCACCGCCGTCCTCGGAAAACGAGTGAAGATCAACTACATCGACCAGACCCGGATGCAGCTCGACGGCACCGGCTCGCTGTTGGATGAGATTTCCGACGGCAACGAGAAAGTCCAGTTCGGCAACGAAACCCTCGGCGCGCGCGCCTACCTCCGCCGTTTCCTCTTCAACAACGAACGCATCAACGAACGCGTCGATCTCCTCTCCGGCGGCGAACGCGCCCGCCTCATGCTCGCCAAGGTTTTGAAAACCGGCGGCAACCTCATCGTCCTCGACGAGCCGACCAACGACCTCGACCTCCCCTCGCTGCGGATGTTGGAGGAAGCGCTTTCGTCCTTCGGCGGCAGCATCCTCGTCGTCTCCCACGACCGCTATTTCCTCGACCGCATCTGCGACCAGATCATCGCCTTCGAGGACGGCGGACTGCACGTCACGCCGGGAAATTATTCCTACTACCTGGAAAAGCGCCAGCAACGTGAGGCCGCTCAGAAAGATCAGGCGAAAGCCTACAAAGCCCTGCAATCCAGCAAGCCAGCCCCGCGCACGGAAAAGGCCCGCAAACTTTCCCAAAAGGAACGCGCCGAACTCGACACCATCGAAGACCGCATCTTTGCCGCCGAGGACGAGGTCAAAACCATCGAGACCCGCATGAACGACCCCGAGTTCCAGGTCAGCAACTACGAACAGATCCCCGCCGAGATGGAAAAGCTGGAGATCGCCCGCGCCGCCACCGCCGCCCTCTACGCCCGCTGGGAAGAACTCCAGGCCATCGCGGATGCGGAAGAGAAATAGGATTTGCCGAGTGGCGGATAAAATGGCATTTTGATTGCCATGAGCATTACCATAACGCTTGGCAAATCTGGTCGCTTGGTTGTCCCCAAAGCCATCAGGAACAGCCTTGGGCTTCAAGAGGGCAGTCGTCTGCGTCTTGAGGTGCAAGGTGGGAAAATCGAGGCTTCGCCGGAATCCGACGAAGTTCCCGTCATCATGGAAAACGGGTTTCCCGTTTTCACCGGTGGACGAAAGCTGAGTGCCCGGCAGGTTGTTGACATCATCAAGTCGGACAGGGAGTCACGCGACGAACGATCAACCCCCGGATACCGCAAGAACTCCAAATGAAGATCGCAATTGATTCTTCGATCCTAGTGGATGCCCTTAATAAAGAAGGGACAAATCACGATTCCTGCCGCGATCTTGTCAACGCGGGAGGCTGCATCTCTTTCTCACACATCCTGTCAGAAACATTCAGCTGCCTTACAGGCGGAAAAATGGGATTCAGGGTTCCTGCCAGTCAAGCGGCTGCGGTTTTGAAAATCCAAATCGCGCCGTTGCTTCAAATCATTTCCCTGACACCCGCCGATTTGCTGAAAGCTTACGGCGAATCGGAATCGCGAGGCATACGGGGAGGAGCGATCTATGATTATCTGCATCTGTTCGCCGCACGCAAAGCTGGAGCGGTGGAATTTCACACCCTGAACTATCGGGATTTCCAAGCTTTCCAACGTCCCGGTGATCCGCAAATCGTGGATGCCGCCAAATGAGGTTCCTAATCCGTTGCGGAAACTCACGCAGGAAATCCCCTAACCAACTCCGCGAAGCGCCGGACTTCCCCGTCGCCGGTTGCGAAGCTGGTGACGAACCGCAGGACGATCTCGTGTTCCGCAAGAGAATCGACGACATCTTCCGGAGCCGGCCACTTGTAGCAGCCCAGCCCTTTCGCAATCCATTCGTCCGCAAGCGCTTCGTCGATGATGACAAAAACCTCATTCGCCTCCGTTTCCCAAGCGAGCCGACAACGCAAATCCGCACGCAGAATTTCCGACAAGGAAGCGGCCTTCGCGTTGGCGGAGCGGGCGAGCTCCAGCCAGAGGTCACCCTCCAGATAGGCCTCGAACTGCGCGGCGATGAAGCGGGTTTTGGAAAAAAGCTGCGCCGCGCGTTTGCGGATGTAGGGCAGGTCTTTCGCCGCGGAGGGATCGAAGAACACCATGGCCTCCGCGCACCAGCAGCCGTTTTTCGTGCCACCGAAGGAGAGCACATCCACACCCCGCCTCCATGTCATTTCCGCCGGGCTGATGCCGAGTCCGGCGAGCGCGTTGGCGAAGCGCGCGCCATCCATGTGCAGCGGAATTCCTTTGCTGCGGCAGATTTCGGAAATCGCATCGATCTCGCCGGGTTGGTAAACCGTTCCCACCTCCGTAGCCTGCGTGATCGAGACGGCCATCGGCTGCCCCGCATGGATGAAATCCGGCCTGAATTTGCGGAGTTCGCGGACGAGTTTCTTCGGGTCGATTTTCCCGGCCTTTCCCGCGACGGATTGCAAGCGCGAGCCGCCGGTAAACCACTCGGGGGCACCGCATTCGTCCTTCACGATGTGCGCCTCGCTGTGGCAAAAGGCCACCCCGCCGGGCCGGTTCACCGCCGCCAGCGCCAGCGAATTCGCCGCCGTGCCGGTGCCCACGAAAAACACCGCGACCTCGCGTTCGAACAGTTCGCTGAACTTCGCCTCAATCCGCTTGTCCAAATCGCTCTGCCCGTATGCGCGCGCCATTCCGGCCGCATGGCGGGTCAGGTTCTCCGCGATCGCCGGATGGACGCCCGACCAGTTGTCCGAAGTGAAATTCATCACCGGAGCTATTACCGCCGGAAGACTTCGCGCAAAGCCGAATCCTTTGAGAAGCCGGTAAAATCAAAAAAAGATCAGGGCAAAATCGGCACGACTCACCGACGAACCCAGCAAGGAAAGCAACCCCGACCAGACCGACCACGGAGAGAGGCCTGCAACGATCTCCAAGGCTGATCCCCCGCTTCATAATCGGCTCCCAAAAGCCGACCTTCCCCCGGAGGTCGGCTTTTTCATGACCCTCCCTGCGAGACAAAACATCTCACCCCTCAAATCTACCCCCCGGTTGACAAACCGGACGTTTTCAATGCGTGACATGACTCGAAAGAGCTAAAAAACACAAAAATGATCCGCGCGATACTCGAGTCCCTTGGCTACCAAGTCACCAAGCTCCTCCGCGTCCGCATCGGAAACCTCTGGCTCGGCGACCTCGAACCCGC
>JAIXQS010000058.1 GCA_027485615.1 Verrucomicrobiaceae bacterium | reverse complement strand
GATGGGGCCAACGGTGTGGTTGCCTCCGGCTCGGTGTCGGGAAATGTGGTGACCCTCAAGCTCAAGGCACCGTCCACCGCAAAGAAGATCGCCTATATCAATGAAAACAATTGGAGCCAAAACAAGCTGATCTTCGGCGCTAACGGAATCGCCGCACTGACGTTTGCGGATGTGGAGATCGGCACAGGCCGTTGATCGCAAACCACCAAGGAATAGAATGCTATGAATGGGACTGGATTTGGATTGTTAGCGGTGTGTGCGGGGCTGATCGGTGGAGCCCTGACCGTTCAGGCGGAAGTGCCGCGCCCGGAGCATCCGAGACCGGATCTCCAGCGTGATAGCTGGCAGACGCTGAACGGCGAGTGGCAGTTCGAGATCGACAAGGCTGCCGACGGAGAGGCCCGCGGGTTGTCGCATGGCAAGGATCTCAACTCGAAAATCGTGGTGCCGTTCTGTCCCGAAAGCAAGCTGTCGGGTCTCGGGCTGGGGAATACCGTGAAGCTCAAGGATGTCTGGTATCGCCGCTCGTTCGAGTTGTCGCCCACGATGACAGGCAAGCGGGTGCGGATTCATTTCGGCGGCGTGGACTACAAGAGCTGGGTCTATATCAACGGCCAGCTTGCCGGGACGCACGTCGGCGGAAGTTCCGCGTTCAGCTTTGAGATCACACAATGGCTCAAAGACGGGCCAAACGAGGTGGTGGTGAAGGTTCTGGACGATATGTGGTCAGGCCTTCAGTCGTGCGGCAAGCAGTCGCCCGATCAAAGCCAAGGATGCACTTATACACGCACCACCGGCATCTGGCAATCGGTGTGGCTGGAGGCGGTAGGCTCCACGTTCGTGGAGAATATCTCCGTGGTGCCGGACCCTGAAAACTCGCGCGTGTTCATCACTGCAAAGCTAAACGGGTTGGACAAGGATCTGTCACTCAAGGCCGAAGCATTCATCGACGGCAAGTCGGTAGGCTCGGACGCGACCACGGGCCCGTGGCAGAACACGCTGGTGGTGGACCTTAAGACGAAGAAACTCTGGGCGCCGGGCACCCCAAACCTTTATGATCTCAAGCTCACGCTCTCCAGCGGTAATAAGAAAATAGATACGTTGAACAGCTATTTCGGCCTGCGCAGCGTGGCCATCGACGGGCGCCGCATTCTGATCAACGGCAAACCGGTTTTCCAACGGCTCATTCTTGACCAGGGGTTTTATCCCGACGGGCTCTGGACTGCGCCGACGGACGAGGATCTGAAGAAGGATATCGAGCTGAGCATGGCATGCGGCTATAACGGCGCGCGGTTGCATCAGAAAGTCTTCGAGCCGAGGTTCCTCTACTGGGCTGACAAGCTCGGCTACATGGTCTGGGGAGAATCGGCTAACTGGGGCTTCAGTTTCAAGCCCGAGGGCTATGCCGCCTATGTCAACGAGTGGACCGAGATCCTGCTGCGGGATCGGAACCACCCCTCGATCATTGGTTGGAGCGCGTTCAACGAAACCAACGGGAGCGTGGTCGCCGATCTGCAGCAGATGATGTGGAATGTCACCAAGGCGATCGATCCCACCCGCCCGGCGTTCGAGACCAGCGGCTGGACGCACACGATGCCCAACCCGGAGGTGCTGGATATGCATGATTATGACGGTAACGGGGTCAGTCTGCGGGAACGTTGGTTGGGAAATTTATCAGTTACTTCGGTACCCCGCTCCATCCCGGCGCGCTACGGTTCGCTGAAGGCGACGCTAGCCAAAGATCGTGGTGTGCCATTCATGGTCAGCGAGATGGGCGGTATCGGCTGGGCCACCGGCGGCGGCTGGGGCTACGGCACCGGCCCGAAAACGCTCGATGAATTTTATGTCCGCTACAAGGACAGCATCGACGCCATGCTCGATAACCCGCACCTCTTCGGTTTTTGTTATACGCAGCTGACAGACATCGAGCAGGAAAAGAACGGGCTGTTCTATTATGACCGCAAGCCGAAGTTCGACGCCAAGAAGCTCCACGAGATCACCTCGCGCGAAGCCGCATACGAGAGCCATGATCCCACCAAGCCTGCCGTAATAGCGGCTGAGCCTGAATGGAAAGTGTTGGTCGGTGCCTTGCAGGACGGAAAGCTGAGAACACCCTATCAATATGTTTTCGAGAAGCCTGCCGACGGCTGGATGAATGAAGGGTTTGATGATAGCTCATGGAAAACCGGCCTAGCGCCGTTTGCCAGTGAAGGGGAGTGGACCGTCGGGACCAAGTGGACGAGCGTGGACATTTTCTTCAGAAAGACCTTTGAATATGCTGGCGGGGAAATCAAAAAAGGTGCCCTCGTCATCTTATATGACGAGGACACGGAGGTGTATGTCAACGGGCAGAAGATATTCGGAGCCGAGAAGTTCATCACCCAGTATCAGTTGTATTCAGTGACCGAGCTGTTGAAAAAGGCGCTGAAGAAAGGAACCAACACCATCGCAGTGCATACGCGCCAGTCGTCAGGCGGCCAGTATATCGACCTGGCCCTGCTTGTGGAATAAGCGGTTCCAATCATCTCACTCTCAAGAAGCAATCATCTAACATCATAACCAATTTATGAAATCCATAAGGCCTACCGAGCTACTTCTAACTGTCATTATGCTGCTGGCCGCTGCGTCAGCTTCCGCCGCTGAAAAAGGGACTGAGGTGATCCCGCGCCCCGAGCATCCCCGCCCGGATCTCCAGCGTGACAATTGGCTTTCACTCAACGGCGAGTGGCAGTTCGAGATCGACAAGGCGGCCGACGGCGATGCACGGGGTCTCACCAAAGGAAAGGATCTCGCCAGCAAGATCATCGTTCCCTTTTGTCCGGAGAGCAAACTATCGGGCCTGGGCTTGGGCAACAGCGAGAAGCTCAAGGACGTATGGTATCGCCGCACTTTCGAGGTGCCGTCTGACATGAAAGGCAAGCGGGTGCGGATCCATTTCGGCGGCGTGGATTACCAGACT
>JAIXQS010000051.1 GCA_027485615.1 Verrucomicrobiaceae bacterium | reverse complement strand
TTATGCCCGGAAAGTCTGCCAATGTTGGCGGAGATCCATTCCAAAGAATCTGCCCATCGATTCGCCTCACGGGTATCGAGTTCATCGCTATAAAAATGTCTCCTCCTCGCTTGGAGTTTTCAATTTCCTCGTTGTGCCCTTCGCCGCTTTTTTGGCGGCCTTCTTTTTCGGCACGGGGGCTTTGATCTCGCAGAGGTCTTCCAGGTCGTGGGCGATGGCTAGGGAGCGGTCGTATTTGCACTTTTCGCGGACGCGGTCGGGCCAGAGAGTGTGGGCTAGGTGTGCCCAGTCGTAGTCGCCTTTTTCGAGTTTCTGCCAGGTTTCCTTGAGGGTCTTCTGCCACTTGGGGAGGCGGAAGAGTTTCCAGAGCGGGCTGGCGGTGATCTGGACGCCGTCGTTGAGGTTGGACTTCCAGCGGGGTGCCCAGTGGCTGAGATCGGCGTGGAACTCGCGGAGTTCGGTGAGCAGGCTCTCGGCATCGGCGAGTTGCTTGCGCTCACGGGTGCCGGCTTCTTCGGCGGCGATCATGGTGCGCAGGCGGCGGATTTCTTTTTCCACTTCCACGATCTTCGGCTCCACGAAGTCCGAGAGGCATTTGTAGAGGGTGTCCGGGGTGAGGCGGTGGTAGTAGAGCCAGAGCGTGTAGCTGCCGCTGGCGGTGGAGAGCGGCCAATAGATCGGGGCTTGGCGGCGGCTCTTGGAATAGCGTTTCAGGTGATCAGCGAAGAGGCCGGCGGGCTTGGCGGTCCACTCACGCAGGGATTTGACGCCGAGCAGGTCGCAGGCTTCCTGGACGATGGCGTCGGTGCGGTCGGGGAAAATCACGGCGAGCACCTCGCGCAGGCGGCGCTCAATGTCGTCCGGGTGGTTCGCGTCGTCCACGAGGATGCCGGACCAGGTGATGGGCAGGGGGTAGCTGGCGGGAACGTCGCCGGGTGCGGCGGGCAGGGCAGCGGCGTTTTGCAGCATCCCCGGCGGGCAAACGGGCAGCGGGGCAAACGGATCGGGCGGTTCCGGGGCGGGACGCTCGCCCGTGGCATAACGGATGTCCCAACGGCCGAAGGCGCAGCCGAGGACGTAGGCGAGTAGGTCGGCGGTGAGTGCTGGAGCGTCGGCGGTGGAGGCTTCCTCTTCCTCGTCTTCACTCTTTCCTTCATCGCTGGTGGCTTCCGTGGCAAGGGTGGATGTCAACGCAGCGTGGTCCGCAGCGTCGAGTCCGTAGAGGCGGAATGCGAGGTCGTCGATTTCGGCTTGTATGGCGGCGACAGTTTCCTCGCTCGCGCCCACGCGGTCGACCCACGCGGCGGCGCGTTCGGCGAGCATCATGCCCGAGCCGGATAATAGTGCCGGTATGACGAAAGCGTGCGAGGTTGCCTGTATGGTGTCAGTGAAACGCTTTGCGGCAAATCCTCTTCGCACGAGGCTCACCAGTTGATGCGTATCTTGCCCAGAATGGGCTGGGAGCGGCGTTGATTGAATGAGTCCCGCCTCGAACGACTGCGCCAACTGAACACGCGCAAGCTGGAGTGCGACCAATGCCTTAAATGTCGTAGAATTTGTTATTCCAAGTGCGGCCAGCGCCGAAGTCTCATCGTCACCCTCGAAGAAGGCGACTGGGCCTTTGTCTGCAAAAATACAACCACGAGGGAAAGCGCGTAAGCTGAGACCGTTGGTGCGCCGTGGCCAAGTGAGTCCGGGGCGGAAATACATCTCTGCATTCCGCAGATTTCGAGACCATTGCGAGTTCCCTGGAATAGAGACCGTCCAAGCCTTCATCTCTGCGCCATTATTCTCCCAATTAACCGCGAGATATATGTCCGCGTAATACGGCGAAAAGGTTCCACCTTTTGCGAAGCCGAACCATGTCGTTCCAGAACTCGATGGAGGCACCTCAACGCTTAGTCGAAGAAACCGGAAGTCGTCAGATGTTTGAAGTCCGACTCGAATGAACCGCTGGTCGCTCTCAAACG
Organism: Verrucomicrobiaceae bacterium; assembly: GCA_027485615.1. Taxonomy (GTDB): domain Bacteria; phylum Verrucomicrobiota; class Verrucomicrobiia; order Verrucomicrobiales; family Akkermansiaceae; genus Luteolibacter. The sequence continues at coordinate 2,107 of JAIXQS010000051.1, read as the reverse complement.
ATTGATGTTTCTGAAAAACGGAGATGACGCGATGGCTAACCCAATAGGCAAAGGTTTTGCCGGGGACTTTCGTAAACGCAGCCGGATCGCAAACGAATGTGTTTGCTCGGACATCCCCGCGGACAGCGGAAGTCAGTGTCGTCTCTTTGTCCTTTACCGCCAGCGCCCGGACGCACACGAGCGGCGGAAACACTGGTTCCGGCGGAGCAGTAACCTTTTTCACCGAATGCCAAAGCGGCGAGTAGCGAATGGTGTCTCCGGAGCTGCGCTGGACGAAGCCGTGGGCTTCGAGGTGTTCGAGTTCTGCGACGGCTTGGTGGCGCTTGAGTCCGTTGCGGGCGGCTTGCCACTTCGGGAGACTGAAACGGTTCTGTTTGTCGCGCACCACTTTCTCCAACACGGGAACGATAGAGAGGGTGAGGTCGCGGGCTTCCGGCGCGGAGAGGCTACGCAGAACGTAAGCGGCCACTTCAACCATCGCATCTAGCACGCCACCGCCAAGGTCGGCAAGGGCGATGGGCCGGAACAGGCGGAGGACGACGCGGGTTCGCCAGTCTTCGCTTTGACCGAGGAAGAAGCCGGTGCGGGAGCTGATGATGCCGAGGTAGCCGGCGGGAACGAGACGGGCTTGGAAGCACTCGACGAAGGCTTTGTAAACGTCGCCCTTGGTATCGCCATAGGTTTCCTCGATGTAGGGTTTCGAGGGCAGGCTGGCGTCGCCGAAGGGCGGATTCATGAGCGCCACGTCGTAACGCTGGCGGCAGAGGTCGATGAAGGCGAAGCCACGGGCGGCGTCTTCGGCGAAGAGCCGGCGTTGGTAGCCGCCGCCGGCGCTTTCGGCAAAGGTGCGGAGGGCGTCGTAGATGCGTTCTTCGGCTTTTTCCCAGAATTGGGAGTCAGGAATGCCGCTGAGGGCATCGAGGCTCCAAGTGTTGGTATCAATTGGCTGCTGGAGGATGGTGCGGCGGTCCAGATTGAGGATTTCTGCGTGTGAGAAAATATCGCCATCGCGCTTGCCGATCTTTTTCCACTGGGCGCGGGCATCGGCGACTAGGGCGCTCACATCGTCCTCGATCTTGAGCAGGGAGCCGGCCTCACCGGCGAGACGCATTATACGGAAGATCTCGCCGAGGAGCCGGGTGAAGAAGGGTCGCTCTGAGGATGGGAAGGAGCGCTCGACAAAGCGCAGGAGCAGATCCTCCTCGCCGGGCATGGGTTCGGCACACACGATCTGCGAGCGGCGCACGACCGGGCGTTGCACGGCAGGGATGCCTTGCTCCGCCCAGGCCCGCTGGGCGCGCAACCACAGTGAAAGTCCGGCGATCTGGGTGGCGCGGGGATCGATGTCCACGCCGTGGATGTTGTGCTCAATGATCATTCTCGGCACGTCGCGCAGGAACTCTTCCTTCGACGCGTAGAGGGAAGTCAGCGGTGCAAGGGAGTGATCGGTGATCAGTGAGCAGTGATCAGGGGAAGAGGTGCAGAAGTCCCAGGCTTCGGCGTAGATGACTTCGAGGAGATCGAAGGCGTAGAGGCCGAAGTGCATGGAGCCGCAGGCGGGATCGATGATGCGGATTTCACGCGGGTCTTTGAGGGGACGGTGGGCAATAAATGCCGGTAGCTTGAGCTGTTCTTCCTGGCTGAGGTTTTCCGGGGTATGCTGCAACGCATGGCGGAGGGCGGGCCAGAGGTCACGGGCGGCGAAATCGTCGGAGGCGCATGCGTCCTCGTAGGATTTGCCATTGCCACCGTTGAGCCAGCACTCGCGCCAACGCTTGCGCTGAATGATGAACAGGGAGCACCAGAGTTCCACGGCGGTGCCTTGCCAAGGCTGCGAGCCTTTTTCGGAGGCTTCAAGTTGGGGATCGCAGACGCGCTCGATGAAGCGGCTGATGGCTTCCTGCTGTCCATCGGCAGACGGTTCCAGCGTCTCCATCAAGTCATAGCCTTCGATGAGCAGTGCGAAGCGTGCCAGTTCCTCGATGGTCGGGTTTTCCGGCAGGTGGGAGAAGTTTGCGCTGAGTGCGACTTCCGAGACCCAGTCGTTTTTCTCCAGGGTGAATTTATCGAAAGTGGGTGTGACAAGGAAGACATCGAGAGGTCTCCG
>JAIXQS010000030.1 GCA_027485615.1 Verrucomicrobiaceae bacterium | reverse complement strand
ATGGGGACAATCATTTATTTATCTCACGCCTCCACGCGTCCCGTAACTGGAGCATTTCCCTATATGGTTGGGCATAAAGCCTCAGATCGCCTAGGGGCGCCTTGGCATGGCAGGGATGCTTAGTGACCTCCTCTCGGATCGCCCGCCTAAGGCAATGGTCAAAAATAGTTTAACCGAAACGAAACTCGTCCTCTAATACGCGACGCCATTTTGGACTATTTTGCCTCAGTTCGCCACGCCTTTGATCCCATACAAGCCAGAGGCTCTTTTCTTGGTGTTTAAAGTGGGACGGAGTATTCACATCCATGCACTTTGCGGGCGTAGCGACGGTGTTAGGCAGAAAACTCGCTCCCCTTAGGCTTTCGATGGCATCAGCCACCGCATGCCAAGACGCGCAGCGAACGACCACATCGGGTAACGTCTTACTGACGGCACTGCTCACCGACTGCTCATCGGAGTTTTCCGTCACACCCCGGCTTAGTTCCGCCGAGGTAATTCGCAGTATTTCAGAAAAATGCATCCCCGACTTGGTCGTGACCGCCAACGATCCACCCTATCACGCATTTGGTCGCGCAGGAGACCGCACGCACAAACTCGATTCCTACCATGAAAGCGCTGCGGAGTCTGATCGGTGCAAATGGGCGGCCGGAATCGGTCCGGTAGAGTCAGTCGAGGCGCTTTCTGGAGTTATACGCCGAGTTACAAGGCACTCGTCCTCGGTCCGCTTATACGATGCATTCTTCACCAGCTCCGAAGGACACTCGAAACGTCGAAACAGTCTCCAGCTGATCTTGGAAAACTGGTTCCAATCGTGTGCCTACCCCATCGAACGCCGCTCCCTTGATATCTTTTCATCGGACCACAAAACAACCCACGCCGGGTTGAGTAATCTTAAAACGGATCTTCTGAGTCTGCAGAAAGATTTCCCCATCAAGATGGAGGTCCGCGTAATGCAGAACGTTAATTCTATTCTACATCCGCGGCACATTCAGACTTCAAACTTCATACTCTTGGCCGATCCTGGGCTCGATTTCTTCGACGGTGTAGGAGGCTTGCGGCATATCCTTTTGAAGCCTGCTCGCGGTGACAAAGAGCACCTGCGGTTAGTGCGAAGTTTAAAGACGGTTGAACACGTGACTCTGCCGGTTCCTCGGCTTTAACGCCAAAGGAGCCTAACCATAATCTAAGCCCTGTAAGGGCACCTCATGAAAATCCGATTCGTCGGCGCCGTGGGCGCCGTCACCGGCTCCTGCACCTTACTGGAGCACAAGGGTGAATACTTCCTCGTGGATTGCGGCGCCGGCCAGGACTCCGTGGCCGACGCCGACACTCCGCTCGACTTCAAGCCGCGCGCCCTGCGCTCGATGTTTCTCACTCACGCCCATCTCGATCACTGCGGGCTCATCCCCGCCCTGATCGCCCAGGGCTTTCACGGCCGCATCTACTGCACCGCGGCCACCCGCGACCTCACCCTCAATTCGCTGCGCGATTCCGAAAAACTCGGGCGTTGTCCGCGCGAGTTTATCCCCGAGCCCGAACAGTTCTGCTGTCACGACGAGCATCCGGAGTTCACCTGGGGCAAGTATCTGCCGGCTGCGGTAGACCTCACGGTCGCTTTCGCCCGCAGCTCGCACATCCTCGGCGCGGCGTCGGTCTCCTTTCAATATATCGACCCCGTCTCACCCACCGGTCGCAGCACAATCTGCTTCAGCGGCGATGTCGGCTGCAACGAGCCCGGACACTGCGCTCAGGCGCTCCTCGCCAAACGGCAGTTGCCCGACAATTTCGTCAGCTATCTGGTGCTCGAGTCCACCTACGGCTCGCGCAACCGCCCGCCCGAGGCCGGCGACTACACCGCGCGCATGGAGGCCCTGCGCGAGCTGATCGAGCGTGCTTTCGCCCTCTCCGAGCGCGCCCCGCTCATCATCGTGCCCTGTTTTACGCTTCACCGCACGCAGGAGCTCATGGCCGATCTGCACACCCTGCTGGCGACGCACTTGTCCGCCGAGACCAAGCTTGCCTGGCGCCAAAAGCTGGGGCGCGAGGAGCAGGACGGCAGGCCGCTGATCGAGGTGGCGGTCGAATCGAAATTGGCCTGGGCGCATAGCGCCATCTATCGCCGCGAGCTTGTTCGCGCCTCGAACACCGGGAAGAGAAAGCCTCTCTACCTAAACTCCGACTTCGCCGCCCGCGCCGGCGTGAGCGAAACCGAGGCGGCGGGAATCGTGGACGCGCTCTTCGAGGAGCCGATCGGCTGGGCACCCAAGGCCATCGGCGAGCTGCGCTTCACGCGCGCCAAGCAACATTTGCAGCCCGGCTGTATTCACTTCGTGGTCGCCGGCTCCGGCATGTGCCAAGGCGGGCGGGCGCTCGAGCTTCTGCGCGACAATCTCGACAAGCCCGAGGTGCTGGTGGCGCTGATGGGCTTCCAAGCGCCGGACACTCCTGGCGCGCAGCTGCGCAAAAGGGTCGAGAATCCCGCTGCGGTCATCGATCTCACGGCGTGGAGAATGCCCACGGAGGTGAGGGCCACGATCGTCGATCTCGGCAAATATTACTCGGGCCACGCCGATCAGGCGGGCTTGGTGAAATACGCCCTGCACAAGGACGATCCGAAGTATCAATACGCCCCGCTCAAGCGGGTCTTCCTCAACCACGGCGAGCAAAGCTCCCGGCTCGCCCTGCGCGAGGCCTTGGTGGAGCACGCCACGACTCGCGCGGCGACTTCTCGCGCGGTGGAGGTGGTGGAATTGCCAAAGAAGGGTGGCGGATGGTTCGACCTGGTCGCAAACCAATGGACCATTGAGCCCGAGCCAAATATCGACGGAACCGACGCGCTTGTGGCCGCGCTTTACCGGAAGGTGGCAAAGTTGGAAGCAGAGCTGCGGGAACTGGCCGCCTCTCGATAGATTTCAAACGGCACAACCAAAGCACTTGGATCAAGTTTTGGGCGCCGCTTTCCCCGGTTTGTCCTCTCCGTCGCCTAAAACAACCCCTCTACCCGCGCCTCGGCGGCGGGGAGCGCGCGGACCTTGTCGGCCGGCAATTGGGTGCGGAACCAGGTGCGCTGCTTGCGCACCAGGCCCCAGGTGTTGAGCGAGAT
>JAIXQS010000071.1 GCA_027485615.1 Verrucomicrobiaceae bacterium | reverse complement strand
TTGTTGAAGCCGTAACCGGCAAACATCTCGATCTTGTCGAAGATGGTGCCCGCGAGTTTCTCGCCGATGTTGTTGGCTTCCTTGCAGCCCTCGATGAAACCGGCGCGTTCCTTGGCCATCTTTTCCTTGTCCTTTTTTCCCATGGCGCGGCGGAGGAGGTCGGCCTTTCCGAGGGAATATCCGGCGAGGAGTTTGGCAGCATTCTGCACCTGCTCCTGGTAGATCATGACGCCGTAGGTGTTGGAGCAAACCTGTTCTAACAGCGGGTGCTCGTACATCGCTTTCTTGCCCTTTTTCACGTCGAGCATCTGGTCGATGAACTGCATGGCTCCGGGGCGATAGACGGCGATGAGGTCGATGATGTCGTCGATGCTGCGGATCTCGTATTTTTTACAGGTCTCGACCATACCGCCGGACTCAAGCTGGAAGACGCCCATGGTCTCGCCGCGGTTGAGCATGTCGAAGGTGGGCTGGTCGGAGAGGGGGACTTTCTCGATATCGAAGTCCGGGATGTGCCTGCGAATGTGGGTGGCGGCGTCGTGGATGACGGTGAGGTTTTTCAGCCCGAGGAAATCCATTTTCAGCAGGCCGACCTCGGTGATGGCGCCCATGTCGTATTGGGTGACGACCTCGCCCTCGTTGCCGCGGGTGAGGGGGACGTGCTCATCGAGCGGGCGGTCGCCGATCACGATACCGGCGGCGTGGATGCCGACGCTGCGGTTGATGCCTTCGAGGCGGAGGGCGTAGGACCAGAGTTCCTTGTAGGTGGAGGAGGACTCGATGAGCTCCTTGAGTTCGGGTTTCGCGTCCCACTCGGACTGGAGGGTGGTGCCGGGTTTCGGCTCGATCATTTTCGCGATGCGATCCGCCTCGCCGTAGGAGATGCCCATGACGCGGGAGACGTCGCGCAGCACGGACTTCGCGCCCATGGTGCCGTAGGTGATGATGTGGGAGACGGATTTCTCGCCGTATTTTTTCCGCACGTAATCGATGACCTCGGCGCGGCGGGACTGGCAGAAGTCGATATCGACGTCGGGCGGGGAGACACGCTCGGGGTTGAGGAAACGTTCGAAGAGGAGGCCGAACTGGAGCGGGCAGATGTTGGTGATGCCCATCGCGTAGGAGGCGAGCGATCCGGCGGCGGAGCCCCGGCCGGGGCCGACGGGGATGTCGTTGTCGCGGGCCCACTGGATGAAATCGGCGGTGATGAGGAAGTAGGAGGCGAAGCCGAGGGAGTTGATGGTATCGACCTCGTATTTCAGGCGCTCGGCGACCTCGGGGGAGTTCGCCTTTTCCTCGCCGTAGCGTTTCATGAGGCCGTCCTGGCAGATTTTCATCAGGTAATCCTCGCGAGGGGAGCCATCGGGCGTGGGGAACTGCGGGTATTTTTCCGAGGAGGTGGAGTCGAGCTTGATGTTGACGTTGCAGCGCTCGGCGATGACGAGGGTGTTGTCGCAGGCCTCGGGGATGTCCTTGAAGATGCGGCGCATTTCCGCGGGTGTCTTGAAATACACCTCCGGGGTGTAGCGCATGCGTGTCTCATCGATAACCATGGAGCCGGTGCCGATGCAGATCATCACGTCGTGCGCCTCGTGGTCGGTGCGATGGAGGAAATGGACGTCGTTCGCGGCGACGACGGGGAGCGAGAGTTTTTCCGCAAGGGCGACGAGCTGGGGGATGAGGTTGAGCTGGGCTTCGAGGCCGTGGTTGTGGAGTTCCACGAAAAGGTGGTCGGGGCCGAAGATGTCTCGGAGCTCGGTCATCGTTTCGAGGGCCTTGTCGGTTTCGCCTTTAAGGAGCCACTCATTGACCGGGCCGGAGATGCAGCCGGAAAGGCAGATGATGCCGGCGGAGTGGGCTCGGAGGATTTCGCGATCGACGCGGGGCTTGCCGTTATACATGCCATCGAGGTGGCCGATGGAGGTGAGCTTGGAGAGGTTATGCCAGCCCTCATCGGTCTCGGCGAGGAGGGTGAGGTGGGTGGCGGACTTTCGGTTCGGGATCTTCTTTTTCTCCGCGATGGTCTCGGGAGCGAGGTAGATCTCGCAGCCCAGGATGGGTTTTACGCCGGCCTTTTTACATGCCTGGTAAAACTCGATGGCTCCAAAAAGGTTGCCGTGATCGGTCATGGCGACGGCGGGCATACCGAACTCGGCGGCGCGCTTAGCCAGCTCACCGGTGCGGATCATGCCATCGAGGAGCGAGAATTCCGTGTGCAGGTGGAGGTGGACGAAAGAATCGGACATGGGCGCTGCGCGATTGAGGATTGAGGATAGATGGTTGTCGATGGAAGAAAGAAGAAGAGGTGATTATGCGGTTGATTTCGTCGGCGCGGGTGTCTTGCATGAGTGCCCGCCCGCGTGGCGAATGAACTTATGTCCGAAAAGAACACACTCTCCGTAGAAACCAGCAGCCCCTTGGGTGAGATTTCCCAGGCACCTCCCGCGCTGGAAATGTTCCTCGATAAGCACCAGACGAAGATCATCATCCTCGCGGTGATCCTGGCGATCGGTGCGGCGGTTTATGTGGTCCAGCGCGGCATCGTACAGAGCAACGAGGAAACCGCCGGCAGCTTGCTCTCGAAGGCGGAGGATCTTTCCGATCTGCAGGGAGTCGTGAAAAACCATGAGGGATCGGCAGCGGCTTTCAGTGCCAAGGTTTTGCTTGCGGACAAGCAATGGCAGGACGGACAGCAGGACGATGCGGTGGCAACCCTCAAGGCCTTCGTGGAAGGCGGCGACACCCATCCGGCTCTCGCCAGCGCGAAGGCCAGCCTTGCCTCCAAGCTCCTTGCCCAAGGAAAACAGGACGAAGCGGCGGACTTGTTCCGCGAGATGACGGATGATCCGGATACGCGTTTCCTCGCGCCTTATGCGTGGATCAGCCTGGGCGACATCGAGTCAGCAAAAGGCAACACCGATGCCGCGGCGAAAGCGTATGAGATGGTGAAAACCGAATTTTCCGAGAGCTCCTTCGCCCGCGATGCCTCCGAGCGCGCCCTTTTGCTGAAAGCCAAGGCTCCGGCCGAGGTTGCCGCTCCGATCACGGTACCTGAGACGAAGCTTTCTGGCGAGGACGACGGTGCGGTCGCTCCCGGGAATGTTCAGGTTGAAGACCTGATCAATTCCGTAAAGGAAGGCTCAGGCGACGCCGGAAAGAACCCGCTCCTCGAAGGATCGCAGGATTCCGAGTGATTCCGGGGAAAACCCCATTGACAGGCGGAGCGCTGGTTCGTAATTTTCGCCGTGTTTAAAAAAGTCATCGGCCAAGATTCCAGCGAGCCGCAAAAGCCATCGCTGACCACCCCTGAGGCGCGCACCTCGTTTGCTCCTTCATCCGCTCCGGCGCAATCCGCCGGCCCTTCCTACGGCTCGTCGACTGCCGCCCCGGCTCCCTCCGCCAAACCAGCCGTCGGAAGCACCCGCAATGTTCTTTCCTCAGATGTGGAAATCAAGGGGATCGTCAAATTTCAGCACGACCTCATCGTTGACGGCAAGATCGAGGGCGAAATCCATTCCGCCGGCAACCTTACCGTTGGCGAAAACGCCCGGATCAAGGCCGAGATCAAGACCGCCACCGTGGTGGTTTACGGAAAAGTCCACGGGAACATGACCATTACCGACCGCATCGAACTCAAGTCGAGTGCCGAGGTGATCGGCGACATCAAGGCGAACACCCTGGTCATTGAGGCCGGTGCCATTTTCGTCGGCAAATCGACCGTCGGCACGCCCACCCAAGCACCTTCTGCGTCGGCAGAGACGAAACCCGCTCAGGCCGCTCAACCCGCCGCCGCCTCCCAGCCAGCGTTGCCAGCGATTTGATCCGAGACGCGGTTTTGTGACCAGGAGGTATTTGCAGAGATGGGTGTTGAAACGAACGCGAAGCGCATCGAGCTGACTTGCCCGAACTGTGGGAATCACCAACTCGAGCCGGGCATGGTCGTATCGACCCTCTGCCGCTCCTGCGGTTTCCACATGGACATCCAGGACGGCAAACCCTTGCTGAGGCCGAAGCACGCCACGAAATTGGCAACCGCCGGCAAACCGCCCATCCAGCACGCATCGACGGGAGGCGCGGATGCCGAACCCAAGCCGGCGAGGCGCGAAGGGGTGGGCTTTTTCCGCAAGATCTTTCTGGGCGAGCCCGAGAAGCGCTCCGTTGATTGTTTCCATTGCGGCAATATCTTTGAGGTCGTGCGTGACGCGCAATCAAGCCAGTGCGCCAAGTGCGGAGGCTACATCAGCCTGAAGGATTTCGAAGTGGACAACGACTGGCGGCGCCACATCCAGACGCGCGGCGATGTCATGATCCTGAAAAGCGGCAACATCATCGGGGTTCCCGTGCAGTGCCACGACCTTACGGTTTTCGGAAAGCTCGCGGCATCGGTGGAATGCTCAGGAATCCTGCGTATCAGGAGCAGCGGCAAGATCGTCGGCAACATCAGATGCCGCGAACTCCGCGTGGAGCGCGGGGCAGAGGTCGAATTCCAGGGCGAAGTCCAAGCGGGCACCGCATCCATCGACGGCAACGTGAAAGCGCAGCTCACCTGCACCGGGACGATCACTCTTGAGAAGAAAGCCCATCTGCAGGGACTCGCGAGGGCGGGCGCGCTCATCGTCAAGGCGGGTGCGAAGCACAGCGGCTTGATGGAGGTGGTCAACGCGATACCGGAGAGCGCCTAGGCCGTTTGACGCTTGCATCTTCGCTGGCTGCGGGGGAGTTTCCCGCCATGCAGCTGGCCTTGGATCTGAAAGCGGAAATCATGGAACTGAAGCGCGCGAGGAACGCCGTGATCCTCGCCCACAATTACCAGACGGGGGATATCCAGGACGTGGCGGATTACGTCGGGGATTCGTTGGGGCTCGCCTACCAAGCCAAGTCCACCGATGCGGATGTGATCGTTTTCTGCGGCGTGCATTTCATGGCGGAAACCGCGAAGATCGTAAACCCCGCGAAGATCGTAGTCCTGCCTGACAAGGACGCCGGCTGCTCGCTAGAGCAATCCTGTCCCGCCGACCAGCTCGCCGCCTTTCTTGAAACGAACCGCGACAAGAATTATTACGTCATCGCCTACATCAACTGCTCCGGCGGCGTGAAGGCGCTCTGCGACGTAATCTGCACCTCGGGCAATGCGGTGAAAATCGTGAACCAAGCGCCCGCCGACCGTCCCATCCTTTTCGTGCCGGACGCGAACCTCGGTGCATGGGTGAAGGAACAAACCGGCCGGAAAATGGATCTCTGGCAGGGTTCCTGTTACGTCCATGTCGAGTTCACCCGCGATTCGATCAACCGCATCAAGGCCGAATATCCCGAGGCGCTGGTTGTCGCGCACCCTGAATGCACCCAAGCCGTGCGGCTGTTGGCGGATGAGGTTTGCTCGACCGAGAAAATGGTCACATATTGCAGGAATGCGCCCGTGAAGGACATCATCGTCGTCACCGAGAGCGGCATGCTCCACCGCCTGAGGCGGGAGTGCCCTGACAAGAACCTGATCCCCGGCCCGACCGACCGCTGTGCCTGCGCGGACTGCCGCTACATGAAAATGAACACCATGGAAAAACTCCGCAACTGCCTCCGCGATCTCGAACCGCGCGTCGAGATGGACGAGGAAACCCGCAAGCGCGCCGAGCTGCCATTGCTGCGGATGCTTGAGCAGTCGAAGTGATGGGCCGGATTATCTGTTTGCCTTGGGTTTCTCACCGTGTTAGGTAAATTCGTTGTTTATGCCTGACTTATCCGATTGACCGTTTCCGCCCTTCGCATCTGAATCTTGAAAAAATCTCCTATGAATACCCCATCTCACAGATCCCTATCAAAAGGCTTCACGCTGATCGAATTGCTGGTCGTCATCGCCATCATCGCCGTGCTCGCTTCCGCAGGCTTTGCCGTCGGCCCGGCCATGATGAACAAGGCCAAGAAACTCAATGCCCAGGCGACTGCCACCTCGATCGCCAATGCGGTCGAGCAGTTTTACACCGAATATTCAGCGCTTCCCGACCCCGGCAGCAATACCGCTGACAAAGATATTTCCACCGATTCAGGTGACTTACTAGACATCCTCGTAGGAGGCACCAAAGCCGGCTCAATCACCCAGAATCCCCGCAAAATCCGCTTTCTCAGCGTCAAGGATGCAAAGAACGGCATGGATGGCGCACTCTACACTGGATCTGCGATCAGCAAGATTTTGGATCCTTGGGGGCAACCTTTCTACATCAGATTGGATTACGATTACGACGAGAGGTTGACTTTCACACCGCAGGGTAGCACCCAAGTGAATCTCAACGGACGCAGGGTAGCCGTTTACAGTCTTGGCGTGAAGCCGCCAGCCACTGCCAACGCCAGGTCCTTGGTGAAGACCTGGTGATGCAGCAGTTCCTCTGAAAATCAGGTTTACTTAGGCGATTTCATCGGATAAACCCATACGCATGAAGTTGCTCACACTCCTCGCGGTTGCATTCTCATTGGTTTCCTGCAATACATCCATCGGTGTCTGGCGCGATACCAAGGCCGCTTACAACTGGACGGCGAACAAGATTTCCGAATCCACGAATGGTGGGGGCGGAGAGGGTTATGACACGGAATACGGCGCGCCCGTCTATTGAAATTTACGACCGCGCTGCGGGAATCTAGACCGCCGTGTTGTTGATTGCGTTGAATCGGAGCTTGTAATTTCTCTCCGGGTCATGCAAAGGTGCCCGTCCCCGCGAAGCAATCGCGGTTTTCTTTTTATGGACACACCTCCCTTTTCCGAGCTCGGCCTGCCCGACGATCTTCTCGCAGCCATCGAAATCCTCGGCTACGAGCGGCCTTCCCCCATCCAGGCGCTGAGCATCCCGCCCGCTCTCGCAGGCAAGGATATCCTCGGGCTTTCCGCGACCGGTTCCGGGAAAACGGCGGCCTTCGCTCTGCCCGCCTTGGCGAAAATCGATGTCAACCTGCGCTACCCGCAAGTATTGATCCTTTGCCCGACCCGTGAGCTTGCGGTGCAGGTCTGCGAGGAAGTTCACCGTCTGGGCGTGAAGAAAAAAGGCCTCCAAGCGACCCCCGTTTACGGCGGAGCACCGATGGATCGCCAGCTCCGCGCATTGCGCGACGGGGCGCAGCTTGTCGTCGGGACTCCGGGGCGTTTGCTCGATCACCTCAAGCGCGGCTCCTTCGACGCGAGCCGGATTCAGATGGCGATCCTCGATGAGGCCGATCGCATGCTGGACATGGGCTTCAAGGAGGAGATGGATGAAATCCTCGCCGCGCTGCCCAAGGAGCGGCAGATCCTTTTCTTCTCCGCGACGATGAACCGCGGCGTTTCCACCTTCATCAAGAAGTTCGGAAACAACCCGGAGCTCATCGAGATCGAACAGAAGGCGATGACCGTCTCAACCGTCGAGCAGGCCTATTACGAGGTGCGCCAGCGCTCCAAGGTGGAAGTGCTTTCCCGCATCCTCGACATGAATCCGCCGCGCCTCGGCATCATTTTCTGCAACACGAAACGCAGCGTCGACGAGTGCACGGAAGACCTGGTGAATCGCGGTTACGCCGCCGACCGCCTGCATGGCGACATTACCCAGCAGATGCGCGAGCGCGTTCTGAAGCGCTTCCGTGAAGGGGCTGTCGAACTCCTCGTCGCCACCGATGTCGCGGCGCGCGGGCTGGACATCGATGAGATCGACATCGTCTTCAACTACGACCTCCCCACCGACCCCGAGGCCTACGTCCACCGCATCGGGCGCACGGGCCGCGCAGGTCGTTCCGGGCGGGCGGTGAGTTTCGTTTTCGGAAAGGAAATCTACCGACTGCAAGCGATCGAGCGCTACACGCGGCAGGTCATCAAGCGTGAGAAAATTCCTTCCGTCGAGCAGGTCGAAGGCCGCCGCGCGGATCTGATTTTCGAAACGCTGAAAGAGCGACTTGAGACCGGCGGCTTCGACACCTATCAGGAGAACATCGACCGCCTGTTGGAGCAGGGGCATACGCCGACGGATATCGCCGGTGCGCTGATCACCATGCTCAGGGAAACGAGCGGCCGGGAAGGTGAGGCGATCCAGGAAGACCGCGAGTCGGATCGTCCCGCGCGTGATGATTTCAAGAAAGGCAAAGGCGAGCGCCCGGAGCCGCGCACACGCCCTGAAGGTCGCGATTACGCGCCGCGCGAGAAAACCTACGAACGGGGCGGCTTGCGCGACGCCGGAGCGATCGAAGGCGGCATGACGCGGCTTTTCATCTCGCTCGGAAAAGGGGCGGGGATCATGCCTAAGGACATCGTGGGCATGATGTACCGCGAGGCGGGCTTGCCGGACGGTTCGCTGGGGCGCATCACGCTGTTTCCGAAACATTGCCTCGTCGATGTGCCGGAAGGGCTGGCCGACCAGGCCATCCAGAAGACACGCAATGCGAAACTGCGCGGCAAGGTGTTCCGCATGGATCACGACCGCGGGCCGAATCAGTAAACCCTGAATTTTAAAGGTTAAACCTCAAGGAAGAGCCAGATGGAAATGGCGGGCAATCCCGGGAGGTATGTATGGTTCGTCGCGCTCTACAACGCCCGCGCCTACTATCCGGTGCTCGCGATCCTGTTCCTCGATCTCGGGCTGACGCTGGATCAGTATGTGATGCTCAACCTGATCTGGGCGGCGACGATTTTCCTGTTCGAGGTGCCTTCCGGTGCGCTGGCCGACACCTTCGGGCGCAAGAAGCTGCTCGTCACGGCATCGCTGCTGATGGTGGCGGAGATGTCCTGTTTGCTCTTCGCTCCGAAAGACGGCGGATGGCTGCTTTTCTCCGTTTGTGTGGCGAACCGTTTGCTATCCGGCCTTTCCGAGGCGGCCGCGAGCGGGGCGGATGAGGCGCTGGCGTACGATTCCCTGCCGGAAAAAAACCGCGAGGAGGCATGGGACGCGGTTCTGGCGCGGGCGATGCGGCTGCGCTCGGTGGGTTACGTGTTCGCGATGATCCTTGGCGGACTCATGTATGATCCGGCGGTGGTGAACCGCGTTTTGCCGGAAAGCTGGGCTGTTTCCGCAACCTTCGCCCACCGTCTTCCTGTCGCGCTGGTGCTGGTGCAGGCGCTGATTTGTGTGGTGATCACCTTGCGCATGGTCGAGCCGAAGATCGCTTGCCATGATTCATTGGGGAAAGCCTGCGGCGGCGCACTGAAGCTCACCCTCTCGACCGCAAAATGGGTTTTCACGAATCCGGCCACGCTGGTCATCGTCGTGATCGGCATGGCGATCGATTGCGTGGTGCGGAATTTCGCCACGATCAACAGCAGCTACTACCGCCTCATCGAGTTGCCTGAATGGAGCTTCGGTTTCATCGGAGCGAGCCTCGGGCTGCTCGGATATGTGGTGCCGACGGTCGCGGCGAACATGAACAAGCGCTTCGGAACAATGACGTGCTTCGGCATCATTGCCTGCGTGGCGCTTGTCGGGCTCATCGGGATCGCACGGGCGGACTCGCGCTGGGGGCTGTTTCCCGCGATGCTGCTGATGACCACCCTCGGCTTTCTAGGTTTCACCATGAGCCGCGCGTTGAACCGCGAGACCGGTTCCACCCGCCGCGCCACCGTCCTTTCCGTGAAAGGCCTGGCCTTCAACCTCGCCTACGGGAGCTTTAGCCTCGGTTTCTCGCTGTTGATCGCCTCGTTTCCGAAAGAACCCGCCGGCGAAGCCCTGCGCGGCGCGCTGATGTGGCAGGTGCCGTTTTTCGCGATCACCGTTTTCGGACTTCTTTGGTGGGGGAGATGGAAACTTCTTCGCGCGGGGAAATCGTTTCAATCAGGGGGATAGGAGGGATCACCATTGTAAAGTCTGCGAGGTCAGGCGCCGCGCCTCGGTTTTGTGGTTGAGGGCTAGGCGGGAAAGGATAGAAGGCCGTTGTGAATTCATGGGAGACGGCGGTCGGGGTGTTGGCGGATACGGTGAAGGCCGGGGTGGGGGAGTTCGTGGTCTGCGGCGGGGCGCGCAATGCGGTTTTGCTGGAGGTGCTTTCCCGCATGGAGGACGCGGGGAAGGTAAAGGTCTGGAGCCATTTCGAGGAGCGCTCGGCAGGATTTTTCGCTCTCGGCCGGACGATGGCGACGGGGAAACCCTGCGCGGTGGTGGTGACGAGCGGCACGGCGGTGGCGGAGCTTTTGCCGTCCGTGGTAGAGGCTTTTTACCAGTCGAGGCCGCTTGTGCTGATCACGGCGGACAGGCAGGAGGGCTTCGCGGATAGCGGCGCGCCTCAGGCGATCATTCAGTCGGGCATTTTCTCAAGCTATGCCACGAAGGATCTGACGACATGGGAAGGGAAAGCGCCGCTGCATCTGAACGTGGCTCTGGAGGAGGTTTTCAACATCGGTGAGGCGGACTTCGCTGGACTTGAGGCCGGGGAATTTACCGTGGATTTCGGCAGGCCGAATGTCGGCGGCTTGGCGCGGTGGCTGCGCGAAAGGACGAGACATGGCCTCGTCGTCATGGTCGGCGATCTGGACGCGGCTGAGTGCGAGGAGGTATTCCATTTCTGCCGGGATCTCGCCGCACCGGTAGTGATGGAGGCCACGAGCGGCCTGCGAGAGGCCTTGAAACACCTCGCGGTGATGGGCGAGGATGCGGCGTTGAAAAACCGTCCGCCATCGAAGGTGCTGCGCCTGGGCGGGGTGCCGAGCGGGAGGTTCTGGCGGGATCTGGAGAGCCTGCCGGAGGTTTCCGTGTGGTCGGTTTGCCGCAACGGCCTGCGCGGGCTCGGGTGCGCTGCCGGGGTGACGCAGGGGTCGCTCGAAAGGATTTTGCCGGCCATCGGAGATGTGGAGAAAATCGGCGATGTGGCAGATCTTCTCGAAGGCTCGAAGGCGAGGGCGCAGAGGATCGAGGAAGCGATCGCCGCGTTTCCCGACAGCGAGCAGGGCTGGATGCGGACGCTTTCCGTTTACGCTTCGGTCGCGGGCGGTGTCTATCTCGGCAACAGCCTGCCGATCCGCGAATGGAACGCCTACGCCCAGTGGGAAAGACCCGTGCGCCTCGTTCGCGCCAACCGCGGAGCGAACGGCATCGATGGCCAGATCAGTTCATGGCTTGGCGCGAGCGCGGACGAGCAGGATGCGTGGGCGATTTTCGGAGACCTCACCGCTCTCTACGATCTGGCCGGGCTGAAAATGCTCGGTCAGGTCGAAACGAAAGGCCGTGTGATGGCGGTGATCAACAACGGCGGAGGGCGCATCTTTGACAGTGTGCCGAGACTCGCCGGCATGTCCGGAAAAGCAAAAGCATGGATGGCCGCGGATAGTCCGGTTGATTACGCGGCGCTCGCGAAGGCATGGGGCATGGATCATCTCCGAGTGACGCGCACGGATGAATTCGATGGCGCGGACAGCGATGGAAAAGCAGTGCTCTTGGAGATCGTTCCAGATGTGGGACAGACGCATGGCTTCGAGCGATCCCTCGCGTAAGAACAGGCCTGGCACGGCCGGCGTCTTCCTGGCCTGAACATCCATTCTTGAGGGCTGAACGGCCACCAAATCCGGATTGCCAAGTGTGGCCGCAAAGGATAGTTTCCCGCCCCGTCCGGAAGAGTCCATGACCAGGGTGGGGAACAACAGATTCATTCATTTTGGGATTTCTTGATACCATCAAACGTTGGCGGTTGGCCCAAAAAGGCTTTTCGTTGGGAAGGAAACGTAGAGTTCATCAGGAAAACGCGATCCTACGGACGCTTGAGGCGAGCCCTTCGGTAAGGCTGTCGCTCTACGCCGCGTTCGCAGTCGCTTCGGCGGTTCTGGTATTGAAGGCTTCGCCTAGCGCCACTTTCGCTGCTGAACCTTTTAAGGGCATGCTCTACGGTTTCGCGCTCGCACTGACGGCCTTGGCAATGTTTCATGTAGGACATCAGGGAATTTGCCGGAGGAACACCCGGGTAACACTCGTCCTCGGTGGCCTAATCGGTCATTTGCTGATTGTCCGGCTGGTGATGACCCTCGCCGACGCGGGCACCATTCAGGAAATCTACCGTTACCTTTTTGTCCCTTGCGCGCTTGCTCCCATGCTCCACGGCATCCTGCTCGGCAGGACGGTAGGAGGTTTCTCCGCCGTTTACGTAAGCCTTATCGGCGCTTTGCTGGTTCCCACAAACGACGTGATGAATTACCTTATTGTAAGCCTCGTGGCGGGGATGACAGCGGTAATTAGCACCGACAGGGTGAGGAGGCGGGTTCAGCTTTTGAGGGCGGGCATATGCGTCGGATTCGTGATGGTGGGATTGGCCTTGGTTCTGGGAAAACTCGATGCGATGTCAGTCTTCGGCGATGAGTCCATGAACCGTATCCAGATCCTCGCCACGGGGAGCGGCATCGCTTTCGCCACGGCGCTGGCCACGGCGATGATCATCAGCGGACTGCTGCCGATGTTCGAAGGTGTCTTCAACCTCACAACGGACATCAG
Organism: Verrucomicrobiaceae bacterium; assembly: GCA_027485615.1. GTDB lineage: Bacteria > Verrucomicrobiota > Verrucomicrobiia > Verrucomicrobiales > Akkermansiaceae > Luteolibacter. The sequence continues at coordinate 15,044 of JAIXQS010000071.1, read as the reverse complement.
TTGGCTGGAGCTCAGCGACCTGAACCACAAGCTGCTCAAGCAGATGCAACTTGAGGCTCCGGGCACCTTCCATCACAGCTTGGTGGTGGCCGCTCTGTCGGAAGCGGCCGCGGAATCGATCGGCGCGAACGCCCCGATGTGCCGGGTTTGTTCCTATTTCCACGATGTCGGGAAGTTGAAAAAGCCGGGATACTTCATCGAGAACCAGCATGACGACAGGGAAAATCCGCATGATACCCTGACGCCGACGATGAGTGCGCTGATCATCATCGCGCACGTGAAGGACGGGGTCGATCTGGCGGTGAAACACAAGCTCAATCCACGGATCATCCAGGTGATCCAGGAGCATCATGGGGATTCGCTCGTGTATTTTTTCTACCGCAAGGCGCAGGAGCGGAAAAAAGAGGATATGGAGAAGGTGGAGCGCCGTCTCGAAAATGTGGAAGACCTGCCCAAGGTGGAGGAAAAGAATTTCCGCTATCAGGGCTCCCGCCCCAGCACGCGTGAGAGCGGCATCATCTGCCTGGCGGACACGATCGAGAGTGCGTCGAGGACACTGCGCAAGCCGACCCCCGCTAAGATCCGTGCTCTTGTGGAGGAGCTGATCCGCGCCAAAATCAACGACGGCCAGCTGGATGGTTGTCCGCTCACTCTCGGTGAACTGGCACTGATCAAGGAAAGTTTCTCAAAAACCCTCCACAGCATGATGCACAGCCGCATTGATTTCCCGAAGCCCGAGGATAAGGGCAACGCGACGCGCCGTGGTTCAAGCGTGGACGGTGATCCGCAGCCGGACGGCCGTTTCTCCTCGTTTGTCGATAGAAGCAATTAGCCCAACCCCATGTCCTCCCTGGAAATCATCATCGGAAACCATCAAGACGCGGTCGCGATCCCCGTCGCTTGGCTGACCGCGCTGGAGGACATCGGTGAGAGCGCTGCGCGCATGGCGGCTGGTTACGCTGCCATCGAGGATAACTCACTCGCTCACTTGGCCACACTTGAGGTGGCACTGGTGGATGATGAAACGAGTGCCCGGGTGCACTTGGATTTCATGGATATCCCCGGAGCTACCGATGTGATCACCTTTCATCATGGTGAGATCGTTATCGGTGCGGAAGTGGCGATGCGGCAAGCGGAGGAATACGGGGAGCCGCTGGGGCGGGAAATTTTACGCTATCTTGTCCATGGACTGCTCCATCTCGCCGGTCATGAGGATGGTGAGGAGGACGAGGCCAAGGCGATGGAGGCCGCTCAGGAGGAAATCGTCGCCAAGCTTTGGCAGGGCGGGCTCGCGGAAAAACTGAGCTGAATCATGCCATTGCGGCGCGTCGTTCATCAGCCACAAGGTTTTGCGGCGAGGATCCTGCCCACACAGTGGATTTGGCGCTGTCCAAGGGAAGGCGAGCGTCCCGAATGATTCAAGGGGATGCCGACCCCGGTTACCACGATCGCCCGGATCCGCAATGCTTTCCTCATTTCCCGCCGGTTCCTGGAAGGAACCGGTAGTAGACCTCAAGCATGAGCGCGGAGAGGCAAGTGGCCATGTGGACGTTGACCGGGCCGTGTTGTATGCCGCCCTGCGCCCATGAACCGTCCGGGCTTTGGGCTTTGACCAGCACATCGCGGAAGCGGTCGTTGTAGTCTTTCCATTCCTTACCACCGTGGTTGATCATCGCCTGCGCGTGGTAGTAGTGGTAATAGAGGTTGGAACTTTCTTTGCCCCATTCGAACTCGGAATTCTCGGAAATCCATTTGACTCCCTTCCTTGCCGCGCTGGAACTGCCCTTGTCCCACATCTGGAAGGCGAGAACGCCGCCACCGGTCAGTCCTGGACTCTTATTCGAATCGTTGCGGTATCCGATTGCGCCGTCTTTGCCTTGGACTTTTTCCAACCATCCAAGCGCATCGCGGATCGTCTTGCTGAACTTGCTTGTCGGCCATAGGCCTGTGTGTTTGCACGCCTTGAGCGCTTGGATCTGCCAGAATCCGACGGAGTTATCTCCATCGTCGGCAGAAGCGAATTTGTAAACCCATCCACCTACGTTCGTCTGGCCTTGCATGATCATGTCACCGGCCTTTTTGGTGACGGTATCGAGGTTGGGGATCGTGATCTTGAGCTGGCTGCAGAATGTGTAGGACTCAGCGAGAGCGTAGGTGGCGATGCCGTGGTCATAGACCCATTGGGTCGAGGTGGCGTCCTTGTTCGAGATTCTTCCATCGTTCTTCATGCCCACATCGATCAGGTAGGTGATGGCTTTGAGAACCGTCTCGCCATATTCGGCGGATTGCGGGGTTTCGCAGTGGCCCAGATAAACAAGAAGCCCAAGGCCTGTCATGGCTACGGGATGGTCACCTGTCCAGCTGCCGTCGGGATTCTGGGTGGTTTGGAGCCAGTTCAGGCATTTTACGACCGCATCTTCGCACTCGGGCGTGCCCCCTTCGGCGAGAAGGCGAGACATACGATCGGCCTTGGAGCAGCGCGCCTTCATGGTGGCGGGAATACCCCCGAAGCCGCCGCCGCCGCCGCCATCGCCGTTTCCATCACCCCAGCCCGAGCCGAAGTCGTCTCCGTCACCAAAGTCCAAGGAAGGCGCGTTGGTGATAAATTCAGGAACGGGAACGGCGGTGGGAGATTGGGTGTTCGCTGCGATCACCTTCGCCATCGAGGAAGAGGGCGAAGAGGGCTTGCGCAACGTATTTGTGGTGACCTTTTTCGCCTGCACCTCCGTCTCCTCACTCACATTGGATGCATAGGTAACGATTACCGGGGTTTCCTTCACGATATTCGGCAAGAGAAAAATACCCAGGATCAGGGCGACGAGGACGACCGAAAGGATCGAAACCACGAAGGACGAGATCGTCGCATTTCTTTGCTGTTGCTTAAGGCGCTCGATGGCTTCCGGGCTGAGTTGTGCGTGAATGCTCATGTGGTAAGTGTTTCGGAAAACCTACCGTGAGTGCAGCCGGATGCCAGAAGATAATTGGCGCACCTGGCTTTTCGCGGGTGTATCGAAAGATCCCAATGGGGGAGTGCGGAGGGCTGATCTCTCCATTGTCCCGCCGGACGCCGCCGTCATCATGCAGCAGATGAGGTTCTCATTTCACCACCGGTTTGCCGGCCGATTTCCATGCGGCGATGCCCCCTCGAGGTCATGCACGGTGAAGCCGGCGGCACGGAGTTTTTGCGTCGCAGCCGCGCTGCCTTGTCATCGGATCAAGAGCCATGAATGAGTCGAGAGATCATTGTCCCCTGAGATTCCTGGTGGACAGTGCGGGGATGAGGCTGCAGTTTCCCGGTATGGAGAAAGCGGAAATAAAACTGCGGGAAGCGATGGCGGAGTTCGGTTGCCAGACGGGAACCCTGCACCGGGCGGAGGGGGAGTGGCTGCACCTGGTGGCACAGGTGGGGGTGCCGGAGTTCCTGTTGGATAAAATCTCGCTCATCCCTTTCGGGAAAGGCATCGCCGGGGTGGCGGCGGAGACGAAAGCGCCTGTCGAACTGTGCAACCTGCAGCAGGATCTCGGCGGCGTGGCGAAGGAGGACGCGCGGAAAACCGGCGTCTCCGGCTCACTGGCCGTGCCCATCTTCTCCGAGACAGGCGAGGTGCTTGGAACCCTTGGCGTCGGGAAAACCGAGCCGTATGAATTCAGCGAGGCGGAGAAGGAACGCCTCGCGGAGATCGGGCGGGAGTGCCCGGGTTTGCTTTAAATCCCGGTGCGCGGGAGCATCCTGGCCACTGGGAGAATGCGGGGAGGAACGTCAAACATCGAACGTTCAACATTGAATGGAATATCTGGGGGGAGTGAACGGTGGGGATGTCGGGACATTCGATGTTCGGCGTTCCATGATCGGCGTTCCATGTTCGATGTGCCATCCAAGCGCTCCTTTCCCCAATTCGCGCCTCCCCGCCGCCTATCCCGGAGATCCCCCGTAAACCCTGATGTTTTCGCGTTCCGAAACACACGCCGCCGGAAAGCGTGATATCTGTTAGGACGGCGCATCCGGATATCTTCACGTTCCAAAAAGGAAAGGGATACGAATCATCCTCCCAACCCACTCTCTTCCAATCACTTGCACCGCTCCTTTATTGGAGATTGACCGGATATCGTCCGGCGATATCGTCTAGGGCTGAACTAATACTGCTGTTCTGCTATTAACATGAAGACCATATCAGTGATCATCGCTCCCGCGCTAATAGTCGGGATCACGTTTTGGTGTCTTTGGGGCCATGATCTTCGCATGAACGTTTATGCGAACAATGAATTTTGGTATGATGAAGCTGTCTCTTTGCTAGGGAAGGTACTTGTCAGTGTGTTCATTGGTCTCGCTGCCTCTGCAATTGTGGCGGGGTATCTCGGGGGCCGGAGAGTCATTCGTAACATCCGCAAGAATGTGGCGGGCGGAACAAGCATGAATCCAACCGACTACTAATTTTGCCAACACCCGCTCCCAGTATTACAGAAGAAGCGAACACGTCGTGGGTGGCAACGGCGGACAAGCTCGCTCGTTCGCTTCGCTCTGTGTGTCCTGCGTCGCCGTGCCACCACATTTGACGTTAGCGAAGAATGAAGACGATTACGGCAGCTATTCTCATGGTGATCCTGCTCACTTCGTGCAGTCGCCCCGGCCCGACCACAAGATCGTTCCAGCGCGCGGACATCACAGGAGAGTGGACACACCGTGATTCTGGCCCGGCAACAAAGAGTTCGTCACAATCATACACAGTGAGCCTGAACCTACGCGAAGACGGAGCATTTGAGCAGGTGATCAAGATTGATGGTGATCCCGCCGTTCAGAAGGCATCTGGCACGTGGGTGTTGACTGGTTCTCGTATCAGCCTCAAGGGACTACTCACTCATGATTGGGATCGAGTTTCAGATACGGCTACATGGACGAAGGCGGATGCGGACTGGTGGTTCGTCGATTGGCACGACAGTGACCAGCGAGTGGCCCTGTTCGGAGCACTTCATCCCGACCCAGACGCGTTTGCCCCGTGGACGAACAATCGCTAACAAGCCGCGTCATGCAACCTCTACCAGCCGCCCTGTTTTGTTGATTTCCCTTTCTTTCAACCCCAACCCCGCGCTCCATTTCCGCCCCCGCTTCTAGTGGTGGATGTGCTCATCGTTCACACACATGATGCTCGGGTAAAAGCAGCGGGACGCTACGCATCCATGTATTTCGACAGCGACTCCCTGAGCGTGGTCCGTGCCCGGAACAGCAGGCTTTTGACGGAGGGGACGGAGGTGGAGAGGATTTCGGCGATCTCCTCGTAGGGGAGGTTCTCGTAGCGGCGGAGGACGACGGCGAGGCGCTGGTTTTCAGGGAGGGTGCCGATGGCGGCGTCGATGGCGGCGCGGAGTTCGATGTCGAGGAGGGTGGAGTCGGGCTGGTCGGCGGGGTCGGCGGGGTGCTGGAGGTGTTGGTCGTCCTCGCGCTGGTCGGTGGAGACGGTGCGCTTGCGGGAGCGGCGGCGGGTCTCGTTGTAAACGAGGTTCCGGACGATGGTGTAGAGGTAGGTGGTGAACTTGTTGTCCGGCTTGTAGCGTTTCGCATGTTTCCAGACGCGGATGAAAACCATCTGGGCGATGTCCTCGGAGTCGGAGGTGTTTCCGAGCATCTTGCTGACGGTGCCGACGACGGCGTCCTGGTGGCGCTCGACGAGCTGCCGGAAGGCGCGGTGATCGCCCTCCGCCACGCGGGCCATAAGCGTGTGGTCGATGTCCGGGCCGGTGTCATCCGGGTTCGTTGCTTGGGTTTCCTCCATCGGATGGCTGAAAGGTGGGTTTCCGGTGAGAAACATGCATGGATGCAACCCCGGTGCGAGGCTCATGTTGCGGTGAAATTTCCCGGGTGCCAACTGTGACGGGAGGGGCTGCGATCGATTCACTGCCCGGCGACGTTCCGCTGCCAGAGAGGGGAGGGCGGGATGTCGGAGGGGCGGCAGACGATGATGCCGGCGTTCTTGGGGTTGCCGTTCACGTAATCGGTGATGGGGCGGTCAATGATGGTCATGCGGCCCTTGTCGCGGTCGGAGGTGGCGTGGGTGAAATAGGCGCGGCCCTTGAGCCGGATGATGAGGCCGACGTGGGAGGTGTAGCCGAATTTCCAGTTCGTGGTGATGGCGACGACATCGCCGTTGGCGAGGCAGTTCTCGGCGGCGCGAACCTTGTCCTTGGGGATGTGATAAACTGGCAGTTTCGAGACCTGCGCCTCGATGCGGCCCATCGGCTCGATGAGGGCTGGGGTGCTTTTCAGGTAGCGGTAGTTTTTCCACTGCACGGTCATCTCCTTGATCTCGCGCTGGAGGCGGACGGCTCCGGGGATACGGGAGGTGATGTTCTGTGCGTAGCCGCGGCGCTGGTTGTCGTGGAAAACCTCCTCAAGGTGGTGCATGCGTGAGAGGTAGCTGCCGGTGCATTTCCCGTCGCGGTAACGCTCCAGCTCGACCATGTGGAGCATGTCCTGCGGCTTGTAGGGGCCGGGTTTAAAAGCGATCATGCGGGAGATGGCGAGGGCGTTCTCGTAATACGTCCAGCAATCCATGCCGCCGAAGTTCACGACGGGTGACTCGATCTTGTCATCCACCTCCAGGGTGTAGTTCACGTAGGGGACGCCAGCCATTTCCCGCGCCACCCTGGCCGTGCGCTCGCCGATGGGTTGTTTCCTCCAGTTTTCCCGCTCGGCCTTGGCGACGATGGCGTGGAATTTCGCCTCACCCTTAAAGACGGTGGAAATGGGGAGACGGGGAGGGGAGGGGGCGGGAACGGCTGCCTGCTTGCTTGCGGATTGCACCAGGATGCGCGTCGAGCCGCGCATCGCCATCGAGTCGCGGGGGGAGGAAACGCCACAACCGGCCATCGCGAGTACCGTAGCAAAGAGCGCGGGAGGTTTGAAATTCATTCCTATCCCATACACCTGCGGACATCACGAAGGAAGTCCGCAATATCCGGATTTTTAATGATCGACTCACCCCACAAGAACCGTAAGTAACAAATATTACCCAAACTTATGACCCACCGTTTGATCCTTCCCTTACTGGCGCTTGTGCCGCTATCCATCGCATCGGCGCAGCCGAAAGCACCCGTGCAAAATGAGCGCATCGTTCTGATCGGAAACGGTCTCGGCGAGCGCATGGCGGATCATCCCTATCTGGAAGCGCGCCTCCAGATGTCGCATCCTGAAAAAAGCCTGTATCTCCGTAACATGTGCCGCCCGGGCGATACGCCGGGTTTCCGTCCGCACCCTTCGCGCAAGTCGCAGTGGGCGTTTCCGGGTGCGGAGAAATTCCATCCGCAGCACCAGCGTCACGGGGGCGAAGGTTTCCACCCGACACCCGACCAATGGCTCACGGATATCAAACCCGACACGCTGATTGCGTTTTTCGGCTACAACGAATCCTTCGACGGCCCCGACGGACTCGCGAATTTCAAGGGTGAGCTGGACGCATGGATCAAGCACACGCAGGCGCAACAATACAACGGCAAGGCCGCGCCGAGGTTGGTGCTGGTCTCACCCATTGCTTTCGAGAACCTTTCCAAAGGACGTGACCTCCCCGATGGCCGAGCCGAGAACGCGAACCTCGCGCTCTACACCCAAGCGATGAGAGAGGTAGCGAAGGCCACAGGGGTAGAGTTCGTGGACGTTTACGCCCCAACCCACGATCTCTATCCGACCCTCGAAAAGCCCTTCACAAACAACGGTTTCCTGCCCAACGACGAGGGATATCGCCTGCTTTCCGAGATGCTTTTGAAAGCGATCTACGGCAGCGCCCCGGTGAAGACCAAGGCCGCGCCGAAGGACGTTCTCGCCGCCATCGCGGACAAGGAATGGTATTGGTTCAACGATTTCCGCATGCTCAACGGCGTCCACGTCGATGGCCGCCGCTACAATCCCTTCGGCCCGAAAAACTACCCGGATGAGAAAAAGAAAATCCGCCAGATGACCGAACTCCGCGACCAGGCGATCTGGGCGAAAGTCAGCGGGAAATCCTTCGATCTCGCCGCCGCCGACAAGGCGACCCATCCGCTGCCGCCGGTGGAGACCAACTACAAGCCCGGTGGAAAAATCGGAACGGCGGAATACAAATACGGCGAGGAAGCGGAAAAGACCCTGACCACTCCCGAGGGATATCAGGCAAAGCTTTTCGCCTCCGAGAAAGAGTTCCCGAACCTCGCGAACCCGGTGCAGATCTCTTTCGACAACAAAGGCCGCTTGTGGGTCGCGACGATGCCGACCTACCCGCACTACCGCCCCGGCGATCCGAAGCCCGACGACAAGCTTCTGATCTATGAAGATACCAACGGCGACGGCAAGGCCGACAAGGAGACCGTGTTCGCCGACAAGCTCCACCTGCCCATCGGCTTTGAGTTCGCACCGGGCGGCGTGTATCTTTCGCAGGAGCCGCACCTCATGTTCCTCGCGGACACGAACGGTGACGACAAGGCGGACGTCCGCGAGGTGGTGTTGACCGGTTTTGACTCCCACGATACGCACCACGCGATCAGCGCCTACGCCGCCGATGCCTCCGGCGCGTTCATGCTGTGCGAGGGCATTTTCCTCCACTCGAACGTGGAAACCCCCTACGGCCCGGTGCGCGGCGTGGACGGCGGCTTCTACCGTTTCTGCCCGCAAAAAACGAAGCTGGAGCGCACGATCCAGATGAGCATCCCGAACCCATGGGGCTTCGCCTTCGACCAATGGGGCCAGGATTTCCTCATCCACACCTCCGGCCCGCCGTGGAACTGGGCACTCCCGGTTTCCCTCAAACCAACCACCTATGGACTTCAGGCTCCCGGAACCGCCGATCTTGTTCCGAAAGGACAATCGGTGCGCCCCACCTCCGGCCTTGAGTTCGTTTCCTCCCGCCATTTCCCCGACGAGGTGCAGGGCGACGTCCTGATCGGAAACGCGATTGGTTTCCTCGGGATTAAGCAGCATTCGATCATCGACGACGGCACCGGCTACAAGACCGGCTTCCGCCACAACCTGTTGCAATCCTCGGATGGAAACTTCCGCCCCTGCGACCTTGAGTTCGCGCCGGACGGATCGCTTTACATGATCGACTGGCACAACGTCCTCATCGGCCACATGCAGCACAACGCCCGCGATCCGCTGCGCGACCACATGCACGGACGCATCTACCGCATCACCTATCCATCGCGCGATCTGGTGAAACCCGCCGCCGTGGATGGAGCGCCCATCGCCACGCTGCTGGAAAACCTGAAGCTACCCGAATATCGCAGCCGTTACCGCAGCCGCCGCGAACTGCGCGAGCATCCCGTGGACAAGGTTATCCCCGCTGTCCAGAAATGGGTGGCATCGCTCGATGCGAACGATCCCAACAACGCCCACCAACAGCTTGAGGCTCTATGGGTCACCTGGGGCATGAACGCGGTGGACACCGACCTGCTCCGCAAACTCATCGTCCATTCCGACTTCCGCGTCCGCTCCGCCGCCGTGCGCGTACTCCGCTACAATTTCGACAAGTTCCCCGACTCCCTCGACCTGCTGAAAAAAGCGGCGGCGGACGAGCACGGCCGCGTGAGGCTGGAAGCCGTCATCGCCGCGACATGGTATGACAAGCGCGAGGCGCTGGAGGTCGTCACCATCGCGCAGGGCAAAGGCGTGGACGGATGGAGCAAGGCTCCCGCCGAAGCCGCCGCCTCAAGGCTCCAAGGCAAGGCGCAGAAAGAGGAAGTGGAAAACCCCTTGCCGCCCATCCCGGAACACCTCACCGATACGGAAAAAGAGTCTTTCAAAGCCGGGCATGAGTTGTATTTCCGTGAAGGCAACTGCGCGACCTGCCACCAGAAGGACGGCAAGGGCCTCGATCCCGCGTTCCCGCCGCTCCATGACAGCATCTTCGTCCACGGAAATCCTGAGCGGCTCATCAAGCTGACCCTTCACGGCGTGATGGGGCCCTTCGAACTGAACGGGAAAAAATACGACGGCCAGGTGCCGATGACCCCGTTCGGCGGCATGCTCAACGACAAGGAAATGGCATCGGTCCTCACCTATGTCCGCAACTCCTACGCGAACAAGGCCTCCGCCATCACCCCGGAGCAGGTCGCGAAAGTGCGCGAGGCCACGAAGGGGATGACCGGCTTCTACCAGATGGACGCCCTTCTCAAGGAGCATCCGCTGGAGAAATAATCCATGCGACTACTGGCCGCTGGAGACGGCGGCCATGTAGATGTCCTCCCGGTAAAGGCGCGAAAGGGAACCGCAGGAAATTTCCGGCAGGTTGCCGGCGCTGCGCAAGCCGGCCAATGTCCATGATGCCTTGTCGGTGGAGGGGCGGTTCGCGCCTTCCCCATGGAAAATGTGGAACGCCGGACCCGATGCTTTTCCCACACCGTTGAAGAATTCCCCGCCCAGGCTGTTGCGGAGGATTTCATCCGCCTCACCGGTGAAATCGCGCTTTGCAAGGATTGCGATCAGATCCTCGCGGAAAGCCGGATCCTGGCACATCCGGCAACTCTCCAGAAGGGCGGCGACAAGCTTAACGGCATCGGGTTTCCGCTCTTGCAAGAAGACCCCGGAGACGAGGAGCACATTTCCCGGATGACCATAGGAAAGATCCGCCGAGGTGGCCGGGGACCAGCCGAAACCGCCGAGGATCGCCACGGAATTATACGGCTCAGCGGCGCAGTATCCATCGATGGTTCCCGACTTGAGATTGCTGGCCATTAGGGGAGGGGGGAGGGTGATGATCTCTATGTCCATTTCCAAAAGTCCGTGGCGCGTGAGCCAGGCGTTAAGCAGGACGCTGTGCGCAGAGAGCCGGTGGGTGGTGGCCAAGGTGAAGGGTCGGTTGCTCTTCCAGTGGTTCGTGAGATGCTTTTTCAGCCCCGCTCCGTCCCCGATCTGCGCATGGGGCAACGTGGAGGAAAGGGTGATTGCGTTGCCATGCAAATTCAGGATCAGGGGCACGCCTACCTCACACCGCAGATCCGTCAGCCCGTAGCCGAGTTCGAAAGCGATTCCGGCGATGGACTGCGACGCGTCCAGATCACCGTAAAAAAGGCTGTCGCGCACGGTCGACCAACCCAGCTCGCGGTGCAGCCTGACATTCAGCCCGTGGCGCTCGAATATTCCCGCCTCCTGTGCGACTGCCAAAGGGGCGCAGTCGATGATCGGCACATATCCGAGACGAATGGGGTAGGGCATGTCCGGCGATAAGCGGATCGAGTGCCAATTATTGCCCTTTGGCACAAGCGGTGCTTGTTTCATGTGTGGACAACAAAAAAAGCCGCTGATTATGGAATGGGTGCCTGACATGCGGCAATTGAGGGCTTTGGTTGCCGTAGCCGAAGAGGGCAGTTTCACGCTGGCCGCCCGCAAGCTTTTCGTCACACAATCCGCTATCAGCCACTCGCTGCGGTCACTTGAGGATCAGCTTGGCTGCCGGCTCCTCGACCGCACCGGCAAAAGGGTGACCGTCACCGCCGAGGGCGACATCCTGCTCCGGCGGACGAAACGCGTGATCCTGGAACTGGAGGAAGCCACCCGTGAACTCGATGGCCTGAAGCGCTGGGGTCAAACCACGATCAGGGTTGGCGCACCACACAGCCTTTGCCATTTCATGATTCCCGGCGTCCTCCGGGAGTTTCGCGATTGTTTCCCGAAGTGCGAGCCGAGCGTCGAGTCCGGTGAGACGGCGGATCTGCTGGAAAAGCTTGAGCAAGGCGAACTCGATCTCGTGGTGGGCATCAAGCCGAAGAATCACGATGCGGAAGGATACCGATCCATGTTCACCGACCGGCTCTGCTTCGCGGTTTCACCCTTCCACCCTTGGGCGGTGAATGGCGGTGATATCTCAGGCACGCTCGCCGCCCAGCAATTCATCATCTATGCCAAGGCTACTGACACACACCGGATGATCGAGGAGTGGATGGAAAGGATGGCGGGAAAGATCCGGAGTCCGCTGGTGATCGGGGACATGCAGGCGATCAAACAGATGGCGAAACTCGGCACTGCGGTCGGAATCGTTGCGTCATGGGTCGCCGCCCGCGACGTCGCGGACGGCACCCTCGTCGCGGTGGATATCCCCGGCTCGCAGCTTCATCGGGAGTGGGGCGTTTTCCACTCTAACCAGCGCGAGCCCAGCCTCGTGGAGGAGTCGTTCATCGGCCTCTGCGCGATGGCCTTTGCGAATATGCCCCGGTGAATTGCCGCATGGGCTCGGCCTAAGGTTTCAGGAACTCGACCAGATCCTTGCGCCCTTTCGCGAGATCCGGCGGGTTGAGGTAGAACATGTGTCCGGCGTCGTAGTAGGTGAAGGTGATCTGCCCGCGCAGGTCTTCCGGAAGATCCACTTCCTGGCGGAGAGAGTAGGGGACTCCTTCAGGCGGCGTCGCCAGATCGGCGTGCGCTCCCATCACCAGAACACGCAGTTTCGGATTGTCGCGGATCGCATCCGCGATCCTTCCTGTCAGGTTTACTATGCGGTTGTCCGAGCCGAAGGTCCACGGCCCCACTTTTCCCGTAAGGACTTCATACGGCTGGTCTTCCTTCCAGCCCAGCTCGTCGCCGAGATAGGCGAGCATCGCGGTCGAGAACGCGCCGATCGCCAATGAGTAGGAGGGATCGTATTCGGCGGAAGTCGCGTTCGGATCCGTCGATGACCAGGCAACCCGCGCATCGAAACGCCCGATGACCTTACCTTCCTCGCGGAGCAATTCCTTGCGGAACTCAAATGGATCGATCCTCAGGCTCTTCCGCATCCATGTCTCCGCCGGGATGCCGGTGAGCTTGGAAAGTTTCGCCGCGACCGCTTCCTTTTCCTCTTTCGGTATCGCGTTGCCTTTCATCAACGCCACCCCGTATTCGCCGAACGCAAACTCCCGCGCCTCGCGCAGGATCGCCTCGCGATCGCCTTCGATCTTCTTATGGAAATGCGCCGTGGTGGCGAAGGTCGGCAGGAAAACCTGATTTGAAAGCTGGCTGCCTTGCGAAGGAACGATGGTGCGGTAATCGAGCAGTGAGGACAGCAATACCACGCCGTTGAGGCTCATCCCGTAGCGATCCTGCAGGTGCTGTGCCAGCCCCGCCGCACGGATACCACCGTAGGATTCACCGCAAAGGTATTTCGGCGAAGCCCAGCGCTTGTTCTCCGTGATCCAGATGCGGATGAAATCACCCACCGAATCGATGTCCGATTGCAGGCCGTGGAAATCCTTGGGGTTCCCGTCCTTTTCCGCGCGGCTGTAACCGGTGGAGACGGGGTCGATGAAAACAAGGTCGCAGACATCGAGCAGGCTCATGTCGTTGTCGATCAGCCGGGCAGGGGGATCGACGGGCTGGGTGCCGTCGCCGGGGAAAGCGATGCGCTTCGGCCCTAGGATGCCGAGGTGCAGCCAAACGGACGACGACCCCGGCCCGCCGTTGAAAGCGAACATCACCGGCCGGTCCTTGGTGTCCTCGATCCCGTCGCGGGTGTAGGTGATGTGGAAAACCGAGGCCTTGGCCGCTCCCTTGTCGTCGCGCAGGATCAGTTTTCCGGTCGTGGCGGTGTAGGGAACGGCTTGCCCGGCGATGGTAACCTTCGACTTGATGGAAACAGGCTCCATTTTCTTCGCGGGCTCTTCTTTTGAAGCCGGTTGTTTCGCCTCATCGGCTGGCTTCTCCTCGGCGGAAGCCGTATGCAGCAAGGCGAGGGCGAGAAATGCAAGAGGGTGGCGGAGCAAAATCGTCATAAACATGCGGATATTCACCTCAAATCGGCTTTTGCAAAGCCGGAACATCAGGCAATTTTCCCGGCGGACATGCAGGAAATCGCAATCTCAACCCATACCGGCGAGACCGCGCGGCCTTTTCTGAAAGAAGTCGCGCGCTTGCGTATCGCGGTTTTTCGGGATTTTCCGTATCTCTACGACGGCTCGCTCGGATACGAGATGGATTATCTGGAAGAATACATTTCCTCGGAAAAAAGCCTGATCGTCCTCGCGAAGCATGGCGCGGAGATCGTCGGAGCCTCGACAGGAATCCCGCTTGCCGAAGCCGATGAGGATTTCCGCAAACCCATCCAAGCCGCCGGAATCGACGTCCGGGACGTTTTCTATTTTGGCGAATCCGTGCTGCTGCCTGATTTCCGCGGACAAGGACTCGGCCATAAGTTTTTCGACGAGCGCGAAAAGCGCGCGGCGGATCTTGGTTTCCGCAGCGCTGGATTTTTCTCCGTGATCCGCGCCGATGATCATCCGCTGAAACCGGCTCATTACCGTCCGCACGACGCGTTCTGGCAAAAGCGCGGCTACGCCCGGCAGGACACGATGATCGCGCGTTTTCCTTGGAAACAGCTGGGAGAACCCCAAGAGACCTCGCACGAGCTGGTTTTCTGGCTGAAAGAGCTTTCCTGACAGCTCCTTGGATTGGGTAGGATTACAACTTGTTACAATGTTTGTAATCCAAAGTCGTCTATTTTTGGCTGCTATACCGCCAAAAGATTCCCATCGCATCCCGAACCCCGGGCGTTTATGCTGCGGTCATGTCAAGTGATGGCACAAACCGCAAATACTGGCAGAATCAGTGTGCCACGCTTTCCCGCAGAATCAATCTCGGTTGGTTCATGCAGACACTTTCCGCACCATTGCTGGTCGTTTCCGCGCTCGGTGCCGTAACCACGCTGATTCTGCGCCGCGAGTTTTCGGAAATTCCACTGGCTGTAATCGCGATATCGCTGGCCACATGCGTCGTGATCACGGCTGTGGTCGCGCTGGTTCTGGCGGCGCGGCGTTTTGAGAAACCCGAGCAAGCGCTGGTTCGGATCGAAGCCGGAGCCGGTCTGCATTCCGTGCTTTCCGCTGCCAACGACGGCGTTGCCCCGTGGCCCGAGCCGCCCTCAGATCTCCCGGAAAGCCTGAAATGGCATTTGCCGAAAACCCTCGCTCCGCCTCTCGGAGCGGTTGCCCTGCTCGCCATCGGCCTGCTGGTTCCGATCAACGCGAGGCAACCCCCCCCCCCCCCCCCCCCCCCCCCGCCCCCGGCCTGGGCGGAGGTCCACTCCCCCCGCGAGCAACCCGCCCCGGCCGCCCTTGTG
>JAIXQS010000158.1 GCA_027485615.1 Verrucomicrobiaceae bacterium | reverse complement strand
TCGTCCGTCATTACCATGAATCTTTGAGCGACCTTGCCTGGCTCAAGCTCCCTCAACTTGCTCCTTGGCTCCTAAACGGAAAAAACCGGGCGGATCACCGAATTTCCTGGCACCTATTCACGGTGGAAATTGATTTTGCCAGGCTCGGCAAATCTCGCACCCAGGTGATGGCAGAGCTTCGAGGCAAGGGGGTCGGCACTCAGGTGCTCTATATTCCCGTTCATCTCCAGCCCTGGTACCGTAGGACTTACGGATATGGCATTGGAAAATGTCCGCAAGCCGAAGCCTTTTACGGGAGCACCCTGAGTTTACCTCTCTATCCTGGACTCACCCTTGAGGATCTACAAACGGTTGTCCGTGCGGTAAGAGAACTTCACCCCTAAAACCATGAACGTCGCGATCATTCCCGCCCGAGGCGGCAGCAAACGGATCCCACGGAAAAATATCCGGGAATTCTGTGGTAAGCCCATGATTGTTTGGTCGATTGAAGCGGCGCTGCATTCGGGTGTCTTTGATCGAGTGATCGTTTCGACGGACGACGAAGAGATCGCACAAATCGCGATGAAGCATGGCGCTGATGTCCCATTCAGACGGCCGCATGAACTTGCCAATGACCATGCGGGCACCTTACCGGTGATTCGGCATGCCGTGGAGTGGATGGTCGATCGGGGATGCGCTTTTGATCATGCCTGTTGCATCTACGCCACCGCCCCGCTGCTGGATCTCAAATACCTGAGAGAAGCATTCGACCTGCTGAAAAGCACTCCGCAAACCGACTTCGTGTTCGCTGCAACCCGATTTGAATTTCCCATTTTCCGCGCCCTCAAATTAGGATCGGGAAACCAGGCCTCCTTGTTTTGGCCCGAGCACGAAACCGCCCGTTCACAGGATCTTCCCGCGGCTTACCATGATGCAGGCCAATTTTATTGGGGAACAAAGAATGCCTGGCTAGAAAAAGAACGGATACTCAGTTCGATAACACGCGCTGTCATTCTTCCTAACTCACTCGTACAGGATATAGATACGCCTGAGGATTGGGAGCACGCGGAATTTAAATTCAAGCTCTGTCAGGCCGGATTGAAATATGTCTAGTCCACATCATTTGCTGATTCGCGCCGACGCGGGCGGCGCCTTGGGAATCGGTCATGTAATGCGCATGATCGCCCTCGCTCAAGCATGGCAGGAACGGGGAGGGAAGGTTACCTTCGCGTCATGCCGATGTCCGGATGCCCTCGTGGAATGGATCCGGGAAGAAGGGATGGACCATAAAAAGTTCGGAGATGTCGTCATGGGGAGTGCGGAGGATTTGATGAGTTGTATCCAGCTTGGTGTTTCGGAACAGATTTCTTGGATGGCGTTAGATGGATATTGTTTTGATGAGGATTTTCAAAAAAACCTGAAGGAACATGGTTTCAAAGTGTTGGCTGTTGACGATTACGGCCACTGCGAAAAGTGGCATGCGGATTTGGTTCTCAATCAAAATATTCAAAGGAGAGATGCGGATTCAGAATCCCTAGGAAAATCCTTTCTTATCGGGCCGCAATATGCGCTTCTGAGAAGGGAGTTCCGGGATCTAGATATTTCAAGATCTCGGGAAACGGGCATGGGAATGAAACTTTTGGTCACTTTCGGTGGAGTTGACCCCACGGCTTCTGCGGTGAAGGTTCTTCATGCGTTGAATGAACTACCACCAATGAACCTAGAGATCAAAGTCCTGGGCGGACCAGCCAATCCGAACATCCCTGCCTTGCTCGATGGAGCAACTAGGTCGCCGCATCACGTCGAGATAGTTTCATCCAGCAATGATATGCCGTTGCTTTACTCATGGGCGGACCGGATAATCTCGGCAGCAGGCAGCAGTTGCTATGAATGGCTGCTCTTCAGGCGGCCAGGATGGGTTACGTCTGTGGCAGAAAACCAGCATGCCATTGTTGAGGCCATGCTAGATCAGGGTATCGCTGAAGGTATCCAATCCTTGGATTTACTCTCTGTGGACGAACTTGGAAGGAAACTATTGCATTGGTTGGAGAATCCTGTCCATCAACAGACGCCTTTGGTGGATGGCTGGGGGGCGCTCCGAGTCGCAGCGGCGATGTCGGATCTGGGGTGCTGGGTTCGGCCGGTGGATTTCGAGACAGACGCCCGATTCCTTTTTCACCTCGCAAATGAGCCAACCGTGCGAAGTGCTGGATATCATTCCGCACCAATTGCTTGGGATGATCATATCGCGTGGCTCAAGATGCATATTGGGTCAGAAAATAGCTGCCTGATGTTGGTCGAAAAGCATGGGAAGGGTCCGATCGGTCAGGTGCGCTTCCACCGGTGCGACGAAGGCGCTTGGGAAGTGGGCGTTTCTATAAATCCGGATTCACGCGGAGGCGGGAATGCATCGCAGGCATTAAGACTCGCGATCCGAAAGCATGCTATCAGTGAGGAACCTACAGAATGGATTGCCCATATCCGGAAAGAGAACCGGGCATCTCAAAAACTGTTTGCAAAATTAGATTTTGTAATTCAGTCTGAAGGTGGCGAGGATCAGATCTGGACTCTGCGCAACGAGAGCAAACGATTATTTTAGAATATGCCAATTTTTAATAATAACACTGGATGCTATATCATCGCCGAGATTTCAGCAAATCACAACGGTTCGTTGGAAGCAGCGTTGGAATTGGTGGGTCTTGCAAAAGACTGCGGTGCAGATGCCGTAAAGATACAAACTTACACTGCGGATACGTTGACTTTGGACTGCGACAACGAGCATTTCAAAATTCATGGCGGAACATTGTGGGATGGCGGAACTCTCCATGAACTCTACCAGAAGGCGCATACGCCGTGGGAGTGGCATCCGATACTTTTTGCGGAAGCCAACAAAATTGGAATCGATTGTTTCTCTACGCCCTTTGACGAAACTGCAGTGGATTTCCTGGAACAATTCGATCCGCCATATCACAAGATTGCCTCCTTCGAACTCATTCATCACCCACTGCTTCGAAAAGTGGCCGAAACGGGTCGTCCGGTGATTTTGTCCACCGGGATGGCGACTTTTGAAGAGATCACAGCGGCGGTGGAAGTCCTTCGGACGCATGGCTGCAAGGATTTGGCCTTATTGAAATGCACAAGTTCCTATCCGGCTTCGCCGAACGAAGCAAATTTGGCGAGGATTCCACACATGGCGGAGGCATTTGGTTGCCTAGCCGGTTTATCCGACCACACGATGGGGATCGCGGTTCCGGTCGCGGCTGTGGCGCTTGGCGCCAGGATCATTGAAAAGCATTTTTGCAAATCGCGAAGCGAGCCAGGGCCGGACAGCGCGTTTTCGTTAGAGCCCGACGAATTTGCGGCGATGGTGGCTGCCGTTCGAACCGCGGAGCAAGCGGTGGGTAAGGCACACTACGAACGCACCCCAGGTGAGATGGCGGGACTTGCATTTCGCCGGTCGTTGTTTTTCGTGCACGATTTACCCGCCGGGCACCGAATTACCAATGAAGACGTGCGAATCATCCGGCCGGGGCAGGGATTGGCGCCTGAGCATCTAGCCGCAGTGGTTGGGCAGACGCTATCAGAAAAGGTAACTATAGGCACGCCGGTTGCGTGGAAACATCTATCGTAAGGCAGTTCGGAAAATGAAAATTCTTGTCATAAGCTATTTCAACAGTTGGAATACCCATTTCGGGACTGAACTTGAACTCGCCCAAGTCCATCTGGATCGTGGGGACGACGTTGAGTTTCTTGGCTGTGACCGTTGTTTGGTTGTTTGTGAGGGCAATCCCACGGGAAAAACAAGTAAGTGCGATAAGTGCCGTTTGCGCAGAAGTGGTGGGTTGAGCTTGCTGAGTCGGACCATTCGTGAGCATCACCTAGGAGACTATCTCCCTGCGGAGGCGATTGTAGCGGAAGCTGCAATCAAAGAAACGATCCGCGATGCCGAAACGGCAGAGAAATTCACCCTTGCTGGTCACGACTTCGGGGATGGTGCCTTGTCATCAGCGATTTGGAGTTCACGTGATCCGTTTTGTGAAACAGAGGCCACCATGGAGATTCTCCGGAATTATGCTCGTTCAGCTGTACGTAGCTATTTGGCGGTTCGTGAGTTTTTGCGGAAGCATCCTGAGTTTAACAGGGTGTATGTGTTCAACGGACGCTTCGCCTCGACTCGTGGTGCCTTACGGGCCTGCCAAGAGGCGGAGGGCGTGGAAGTAGTGACTCACGAGAGGGGGGCAAACATCGGAAAATATGGATTGTTTCTGAATGCGATGCCCCATGATCGCATGCTGTGGGTCAGCGAGACCGAACGCGCTTGGGCAGCTGCGCCCAGCCTTGAAGTGGCGAAAGAAATCGGAAGCGCTTTCTTCAGAGATCGCAAGATCGGGGCAAACACTGAATGGTACAGTTTTATCGAGAAGCAGGAAACTGGGAAATTGCCGGCGGGGTGGGATCCAGCGAGAAAAAATGTCGTGATATTTAATTCTTCGGAAGATGAATTCGTTGGGATGGGAGATGAGTGGAAAAATCCAATTTATAAGTTCCAAGCGGATGGAATCCGCCGAATCGTGGACGATGCAATTAATCGTTACCCCGATATCATGTTTTACATAAGGGTGCATCCAAATCTAACCGGAGTTAACAATCGGGACACAGGATTGATCGGTGATCTGAAAAATTCGGGAAGGCGTAATGTAGTGGTGATCGAACCGGACTCGGTTATATCAAGTTACTCACTCCTTGATGCTGCACATCAAGTGATTACGTTTGGTTCGACCATGGGGGTCGAAGCGACATTTTGGGGCAAGCCTTCGATCCTCGCGGGCAGGTCTTTTTACGAAGACATGGATGCTGCTTATCAGGTCGGAAGCCATGAAGAATTGATGGATCTCGTCGGATCGGACATCGAGCCGAAACCTCAGATCCATGCGATCCGCTACGGCTATTACACCAAGACCTTCGGTGAAGATTTTAAATACTGGAAGGCTACGGATTATTCGACAGGTACGTTCAAGGGCCAATCCCTGAAATGCGAACCGAGTTCCATGCTGGTGAGAAGGCTCATGGTTGCCTACCGGGATTTTCGGAAAAGGGGATAGGCTGTCATTCGCCGTATCCAGAGGCGAAAGCCGTCCCGAGCCGATGCAGCCAGTTTTTCGGGAACGGACGGAAAGCCTTGTGGGAAGCGGTGTGGCAGGCGCGGGTCGGGAGACCGGGTTGGTGGAATGTTTTCGCCCAGTGGGCGAAGCGGGAGAACGGGTTGTAATCGTGGAGGATCAGGTCTCGGCAGCGCGCCACGGCGTCGGATTCCCGTGCGTCGGCGGGTTGGTCGAGGAGCTGGCGGATCCGGGCGATCGCCGCTTCGGGTTCGTCCGGGTTGATGGGGAGGAAGCCGTCCTGGGGGAAATGGTCGGCCAGGTTGGGGCAACCGACGTAAAGCGGGAACGCCCAGCCGAGATAGGCGTCGGATAGTTTGTCCGTCCAATAATCGGGGGAGGAGGAGTTTTCGAGAACGAGGTGGAAGCGGTGGGGAAGGATGGCTTCGAGCTTGTCCGGGATGGGGGTGAAGCCGCGCCCGTAATGGATCACCGCCGGGCCGAGGGCGGTTTTGACCTGGCCGAGGAATGCGAGGCGTTTGCGCTGGCCTTCGGTGGTGGTGAGGTCGGAGCAGACCACGGAAATGGAATTCGATTTTGCCGGATGCGGCAGGGCGGCGAGTTCCCGGTAGCCGAGGGTATAGCTGTTGGTGTCGCGGTCGAGGCCGGCATGCCAGTTGAGGCCGGGCATGCTTGTGGTGACGCGCGGATGGGGATCGGCCGCGTGTGTGCTTACGACACGGTGGAACTGGGAGTAGAACGCCTTCGGGTAGATTTTCTTGGAGGGCGGTTCCCCTGCGACAAACAGCGTGTTTTCCGGGGCGACCCGCATGTGATCGCGCTCGCGCCCGCCCGCCCAGGTGATCCAGTAATCGCACGCGGTGCCGCGCGGCGGGTTGAGCAGGATTTCACAGCCCCGCCAATGGAGCGCGGGATCAGGGCAGAGCGACTCCAGGCCGCCGTGGCTGATCGTCGTGGTGACGGCGACACGAAGAGGTTGGGAGGCGGGCATCAGGGGGAAGGGGGAGTCCGTGCGGAGGTTGTGTTGGATGACCAGGTCAGGCCGCCGACAACGATGGATGTGAAACCGGCGGCACCGACTGTTTCGAGGTATTTCAGGGTGCACTCGGGGCCGTGGAGTTCGATGATGATGTGATCCACATACGGAAGCCACGACGAGCAGTCGCCGGAGAACAGGGGAAGCTCGGAGCCTTCGATGTCAATTTTCAGCAGCGAAATGCGCGGTTTGCCGGAAAGGTCGAGAAGTTCCCGGATACCGAGCGCCTTCACATCCGGGACTTCACCGGCCTCCGCCTCCCGGACTGTCCTTGCCCATTCGCGGCCGTCCCCCTGGGGGGAATCACATAGGACGAGACCGCAGGATTTGTCCCAGATGCCGGCCTGGTGGCATTGGCAACGGTCTCCGAAGGGGGCGGTGTTGCGCAGCAGCATCCCGAAGTTTCCGGGATCGGGCTCGATGGCCATGACAGCCGCGCCGGGAAAGCGATTCAGGAAGTAGGAAGCCGAGAATCCGGCATTTGCGCCGCAATCGATGATGAGCTGGGGGTCTTGGAGGGAGTCGAGGCAGTCGTATTCACCGACCACGTAAATGTGCTTGAAGACATCGATGTCCGTGGTTCGGGCACGGCATACGAGCGGGTGCTGCGATTTGCGCGATGTGAGCTTGAAACGATCACGTCCGGGCAAACCCGTTTTCTGGTGCCAGAAGTATTTTACAAACGAAGGGAATCCAAGCTGACGGATGCGGTTGCGGTATTTGGTGAAGCTACGGATCATGGGGTGGGGCGGTTTTCCCGGACGACGGGCTGGGTCAGGCGCTGGCGGAGCTGCAGGGCGGATTTCCGGACGAGCTGGGAAATCGCCTCCACGGGGTGGCGTTTACGCCAGAGGTGCCGGCTGATGATGGCTTCCCGGCCTGCCGGCTCCGCGGTGGGGAGAAGGTGGCGTTCGGTGATGATCCGGGCGACCTGCGGGAATGTGGCGTATTCAAGCAACGCCAGGCGCCGCGCTTCTCGGATGGCGGGGAGGCGGCGTGAGTATTCATCGTCACGGATCGCCTTGAGGATGAGATCCTTGGCGGCACCAAAGTCGAGCATGTCGAAGGGAATGAAGCTTT
>JAIXQS010000088.1 GCA_027485615.1 Verrucomicrobiaceae bacterium | reverse complement strand
TCGGCGGATTGCTTGCTGTCACCGACAGCACTGGCACCTATTTCCCGACATTCGATGGCAACGGGAACGTTTCCGAATACCTTGACTCCACCGGAGCCATCGCCGCCCACTACGAATATGATCCCTTCGGGAAAACCACAGTAGCAACAGGCCCGAAAGCCAACGACTTCGCGCACCGCTTCAGCACAAAACCGCTGGATGCAACGACGGGCCTCTATTACTACGGATACCGATACTACGACCCCGCCACAGGCAGATGGCCATCGAGGGATCCGATTGGAGAACGAGGGGGGATCAACCTGTATGGGTTCGTGGGGAATGATGGGTTGAATAATCTAGATACTCTCGGACTAATTGAATTACCACCGCAACCAGGAGATTTCACAGAAGAGATTTATGTAACATGTAGATGTGAAAACACTAACCATTATTATTGCCTCAGGGATCCTAGTAAGAAAACATCTACAGACATAAAATCGATAGGTAACGCCAGCTTGTTGGCTATAGTTAGCGTGGAATTGGAACCTCGTTCAGCCTTAAAAGAGTTGGATATAGCGCAATCAAAAGCAATTTCTGAGGCGCGCATTAATCTAGTGATGAATTCCACACTTGATATATCAAATATGGAAAATACTATATGGCGGTATAGTCACTCGGAGCAAATATCATGCTCATGCAATATCGAGAGTTATAGCTTTCAATACACAGGTTATCAGGATTGGTGGGTTCCGACCGGCTCGCCAGAAGTTCTATATTCATATGATCATGCGGTAGATTTACTTCGAGATTACATCAGTGACAGTGCGAATCAGTGGATTACATTTTAACTGGTTTAAAAATCAAAATCCAACAATGAGATTTTTTTCATTTATAATTTGTTTATTCTTCATGCATGCTGCGCATTCGTTATGCTCAGCGTTAGAATTGGATGATGGCTGTATCATGCTGGTTACTAAAAAAACCGGCAAAGAAAATAAGACAACCGGTCTTTCAGAAAATAATTATGTTATTCATGGTAATGATTCAGCGGTTAACAAGACATCAAAAATGATTGGCGATCCAGAAGTTTTATTTAAGGTATACAGATGCGAGAAACTAATAGTGGTGTATAATGGATCAAAGATTAAAAAAACGTATAAACATCCTTTGTTGGAAATTGTCAGTTCATCTAATACTGAATTTAACGTCTATTTCGTGTATAAAAACAAAATAATGTTGGATGAGCATTCAATAGATGTTTCAGGTTTACCTTGGAAATAATATTACGCGCCTGGTGTGAATGGCATTGGCTTAGCGGAAGTTTCTTTTTCGGTTCAGGTTCTGCTTTTTGATATTTCCACGCACATCCACTTGCGAATGCAGATGTCACGAGACAGCCCAGCGGGATTTCATGCCCTGTTTGTGGTCAGGTCTTCATCGCAACATTTCTTCGAGTTCTGCCAGTTTTCTCAGGTTTTCTCCCCAAAAAGACAGCCCCCAGAAAGACACAGACGCTGGTGAAAGAAGTCCATTCGCTGCCCGGGCGGCGGGACTGATCATCGCGCCCCTTGTTACAATCCGTTCAGGGAACGTGAGGTACCGCCGGTTCGTCGGGGCCGTTGCTGCCCTTTTGGATGCGCGCGTCCTTCCACTCCGCGAGCATTTGCGCACCGGCCGGTGTCGCGCCGAACTGGATGATGAGGGAGTCGAGCTGCCTGAATTTTTTCTCGACGAGGTTGAAGGCCGGACGGAAGCCTTTCGTGAGCGCCTTGCGGATGCTCAGTGCCACGCCGGGGGCGTTGATGATGGCATCGTAATCCGCGTATTCCGCTTCCAGCGCGGCGATGGCGGCGGCGGTGATGCCGTAAGCTGCTGCGTCCGGTTCCGCGACGACGCTCTCGGCACGCTCGATGACGAGCTTGGATTTCGTGAGCAACTGCTGGTCGCGGAGACCCTGCCATTCGGATTTGGTGAGGTCGATCTCCCCGGCCTCGGCTTCCCGGCCCTTGTCGGCGAGCAAGAGGGCGATGGCCTGGGCGAGGATGAAGTCGGCGTCCTCGAGTTCGGTTTCCTCACGGTCTTTCTGCTCGGCGACGCCGCCTAGGCCGGCCTCCTGTTTCTTCGCGGCGTCCTCGATCGCTTGAACCATGGTTGCGGCCTCGCCGTATTTGGCGGTGAAAATGAGCGGGCTGACGTTTTCCCAGAGCGGGCGGTTTTCCTGCTTCGCGAGCAGGTCGAGCGAGCGGTTGAAGGCTTTCAATCTCCTGTCCAGTATTGCTTCCATGGGAAATTCCGTATTTCAATCAGGCGGCGCTGACAAGGATTTCCCCGTCTTGATCCGGTGCCTGTGAGTGACAGTTTCGACATCATGGGCGGCGATTTGGAGGGGGTGGGGGATCGTTTGGGGGATGTGGGTGCCGGTTTGGGGGTTGTGGGGGTCGGTTTGGGGGTTGTGGGGGTCGGTTTGGGGGTTGTGGGGGTCGGTTTGGAAGGCGCGGGCGGTGGTTTGGGAAAGGAGAGGGGCGGTTTGGCGGTAGCTGGTGATGATTCGAAGATCCATGGCATTGATTTGGCCGTGGTTGGGGAGCGTCTGATGTTGGCGGGTGGTGGTTTGAGAGACGTGGGTATCGGTTTGACGCGTCAAACCCAGATGGAATATGGGCTTCAGCCCGTCCCGGATCTTGGGATATCGTCGCCGGGAAATGGGGCGAGCTGAAGCTCGCGTTCCGTTCCGCAGCTCGCGCCAGACACGCGAACGGAAGGGGAGCCGAAGCATTTAAAATTCAAATTTCAAAATTCAAAGCTCAAGGAAGAGAAAGGGAAGATGTTACTTCACCTCCGGCAGGATGGAGATCTTGTGGAGGTTTTTGGGGGCGTAGTATTTTTTCGCGAGGGCGTTGATTTGCTTCAGTGTGATGGAGCGGTAGTCTTTGTCGCGGGAGCGGGCGAGTTCGAGTTTCTCGGGGTCGGCCTGGGACTGGGAGAGGACGGTGGAGAGCCAGTAGGAGTTGTCGCGGAGTGTTTTCTCAAG
The DNA here is from genome assembly GCA_027485615.1 of Verrucomicrobiaceae bacterium. Classification (GTDB taxonomy): domain Bacteria; phylum Verrucomicrobiota; class Verrucomicrobiia; order Verrucomicrobiales; family Akkermansiaceae; genus Luteolibacter. Next base: position 13,779 of record JAIXQS010000088.1, on the reverse strand, counting down.
GTTGGAGAGGGTGGGGGCGAGGGCGCGGTCGAGTTCGTCCTGGGTGGCGCCTTTTTCGGAAAGCTCCGTGGCGATCGTTTGCATGGTGGTGAGCAGCAGCGGGATGTCGTCCGGCTTGCCGATGGATTGGCCGATGAGGTAGCCGAAGCCCTCGAGCGCGTCGGAGCCGCCCGCGCCGGCGTTGGGGGAGTAGGAGGCACCGAGTTTCTCGCGGATCTCCTCGCGGAGGCGGTCGCCGTAGATTTCGGAAAGGACGTTGAGGCGGCGCACCTCGGGGATGTTGCCGCGCATGCCGTCCGTTTTCCAAACGGCGGTCGCCGCGGCCTGCGGGATCTTGGATTCATAGGAGAAAACCTTTTCCGAAGGGGGGATGGGGAAGTCCACGCCGCGCGAAAGCGGTGTCTCGGCGGGGGGCGCGGCGTCGCGCTTTTTGAGCGTGCCGAAGGTGGCGAGCAGGTCTTTGAGCAGTGCCTCCTGGTCGAAGTCGCCGACGATGGTCAGCTCAAGGTATCCCTTCTCCAGCTCCGGCGTGAGCCATGCCTTCACCTGGTCGATGGTGTAGTTGGAGACCTCCGCCTGGGTGGGAACGGAGAAGCGGAAATCGCCTCCGTGGAGCCAGGCGTCCATCTCCATCATCGGGCCGTTCGTGGTGTGCTTGAGGGATTGGAAAAGCATGGGGATCGCCTTCTGGAACTGCCAGAGCGCCTCAGGGCGGTAGCCGGGAGCGGTGAGGGAGGCGACCATGATCTGGAGCTGGAGGAGCTGGTCATCCGGCGTGGTCGAGCCGGAGAGGGTGAACGCGTCCTCGCCGATGGAGAGCGCCGCCGAGACATTGCGGCCGGCGAGGATTTCGGAAAGCTCGTCGTTGGTGTGCTTGCCGAGGCCGCCGCCGTCGAAGACCGCGTTGGCGAACTTGTCGAACATCGGCGTGTCCTTCGGCTGCGAGAGTTGGCCGGAGCCGATGCGCGCCATCATGCGGATGCGGTTTTGCTCGAAATCGGTTTTCTTGAGGTTGATGCGGACGTTGTTCGCCAGCTTGATCTGGGTGATGCCGAGATCCTCCACCTCCACGGTTTTCGCCACGGTTCCGGGTTTGCCGAAATCGGTGTAGCCGAAGGGGATGAGAGCGCGCGCGGCGGGTGGCTCGACGGTGGTGGCGGAGGATTCCTTGTAGAGCGTGGCGAGCGTTTCCTTCGCGTCCTCGGGCGCTTGCTTGGTGGAAAGCACGAGGTGGTATCCCGGCGCTTCCCAGAATTTCACGAAGTCCGCGTGCACCTTTTCCACGGTGATGCCTTTGAGGATTTCCTCGGCGAGCGCGAGATCCATCTCGGGCGTGGAGAAAACGGAGCCATCGTTCACTGAACTTGCGATGGCCGTGGCGAGCGAGTCGGACTTGCGGGTGTCCTTGCGTTTCACCTCTTCACGGTAGGCGTTGAGCAGGTTCGCCTTCGCCTCGGAAAGCTCGGCCTCGGTGAAACCGTGCTCCTTGGCGCGGCGGAGTTCATTTTCGAGCACGGGCACGACTTCCTGCCAGCGGTCGTCCGCGGCGGTGAGGGAAACAGAACCCATTTCGAGCTCGTTGAAGAGAGCGAATTTCGACGCGGAGCCGGCGCTCACCGGCGAGTTCTCCTGTTTCGTGATCCGCTCGAAACGGCGACCCATGATCGAGTGCGCGATCTCCACCGGGAATCTCGCCGCGCGCGTTTCCTTGGTGTCGGGCTTGCGCTCGTAGGGGCGGACGAGGTTGAGGGAAACATCCGTGGAGGTCAGCTCGGGATCGCTGAAAATATGCGCCTTCACGCCCTCGGGAATCGCCACATCGCCCATGTCGGGGTCGGTGCCGGGTTTCTCCGGGTTCACGAGGGTGCCGAAGGTTTCCTTGATGGTGAGTTCGAGTTCCGCCGCATCGATGTTGCCGACGGCCACAAAGGTCATCCGGTCCGGTGTGTAGTATTTCTGATAGAAGTCCGCGAAACGCTCGCGCGGCGCGGTCTTGATGACCTCCTCCTCACCGATGGGGAAACGCTGGCCGATCAGCGAGCCGGGTAGCATCGTCTGGAACTGTTTCAGCATCATCCGGTATTCCACCGAATCGCGCGAAGCCTTCTCCGCGAGGATCACGCCGCGCTCCGCATCGATCTCCTCGTTGCTGAGCAACGCGCCGTCCGCGAAATCGCGTAGCACGCCGAAGGTGAGTTTCATCGTGTCCGGTTTCAGGTCGGGCAGGTCGAGCATGTAAACGGTCTCGTCGAAGGACGTGTAGGCGTTGACGTGCGCGCCGAAAGCGATGCCGCGTGTCTGCATCTCGCGGATCAGGGTGTTGGCGTCCTTGTGGCGTTTGGTGCCGTTGAAAACCATGTGCTCCAGGAAATGGGCGACGCCGCGTTGGTCTTCCTCCTCCATCAGCGATCCCGCCGCGATGTGCAGGCGCAGGGAAAGGCGGTTCGGCGGCTCCACGTTGGGCAGGATCATGTAGCGCATCCCGTTTTCCAAAGTCCCGAACACCGCCGAGGGATCCGGCGCGATGTCGGATTTCTCCTGCGGCCATGTGCGCGCCTCCACCGCCACGGTGGCGGCAGGGGGGGGAGCCGGCTTTTCATCCGGCTTTACATCCGGCTTGTTGCTGCGAAATGCCAGGATAATGGCGGTGAGCGCCAGGATGAGAGTGAGGACGAGAGGGCTTGCGTTGCGCATCGGGCGAGGATCGCGATGCCGGGGGAGATTGCAAGCATGGGGTGGCGGTGCGGATGGCGTTTGCAATACCACTCCGAAAGGGTAAAAGCCTTCATGCCCCTCGAGGTTTCCACGCCCGCCCTGCTGTTTCCCGCCATCAGCCTGCTGTTCCTTTCCTACACGAACCGCTTTCTCCATCTCTCCGCGCTGATTCGCAAGCTGCACGGCGATTGGTCGGAGCGCGGCGATTGCCTCGCCCGGCAACAGATCGAGAATCTCCGCAAGCGCCTTGTCCTGATCCGCTTCATGCAGTTGCTCGGAGCTTTGAGCCTATTGCTCTGCGTCGTTTCCATGGTCAGCGTGATCGGCTCCGCGCAATGGATCGCTGTGCCCGCGTTCTGGGTGGCGCTGCTGCTGATGGGCTGCTCGCTGGCCAGCCTTGTCTGGGAAATCTGGATCTCCGGCGGTGCGCTGCGCATCCTGCTCGCGGCCATGGAGGAGAAGAAGCCTTGACCGGGCGAATTTCCGCATTGCCCGGGGCGGGTGAATGCCCTGAGCATCCGCGCATGTCGAAATATGCGGGCGAAGAGGTGTTGGTGGTGAAACGCGGGCTGTTGGAAGAGCTCGGGATGTTCGAGGGTTTCCGCACCGACGGTGTGGACGATGTGGTGGCGGCGCTTTTGGAGCCGGAAGCCCACTTTTTCCTGGATCGTGCGGCGGCGGAGGAAGACCCGGGCCACAAGCAGCTCATCCCGTATTGCATCTTCAAATGCGGCGACCGCGTCCTGCACTACACCCGCGGCAAGGCGGGCGGCGAGAACCGGCTCCACGCGAAAATTTCCGTCGGCGTCGGAGGCCATATCAATCCCGTGGACATGGGCGAGGGTCGCAAAGGTGCCGCCGCCTACTACGCCGCCGTGCAGCGCGAGATCGACGAGGAACTCGACATCGCCTGCGATTATGAAATGCGCATTGTCGGCCTGCTCAACGACGATTCGAACCCCGTCGGCGAAGTCCACCTCGGCGTGGTGCATCTCGTGGAGCTGGAAAGCGAGGAGGTCGCCTCCCGCGAGGACGCGCTCACCGATCTCTCATGGGCCACCGTTTCCGACCTGAACGGGCAGCTTTTCGAAAGGCTGGAGACATGGAGCGCATTCTGCGCGAGGTGGCTGGCGGAGGGGAATGGGTGAACCGCTAAGAGGCAAAGCGGGACTTGATTTACTCATCTTTGCGCCTTTGTGGTGAATCCAAGGTGAAGGGAACACGGATTTCGGCATTTACCTAAGCCCGCCGGATGTTGATCATACGCCCATGAGCGAATTCGATGCCTTTGAGGTCAAGATGCGTGCGGCCGGCATGGGCGATGCGCCGGTGGCTGTCTTCAAACGGAATTATGAGGCGTTGCTCCGTGATGAGACCGGGCTGATCCCCGAGGACAGCATCGCCCCGGCCGGTGATTTGCCGAAGGCTGACGAACTCCCCGCAGGCGACGGTGCGGATCTGCTCGGGCAGACGGTGATCGTGAAACTCAACGGCGGCCTCGGGACGGGGATGGGCTTGCAGGGGCCGAAGAGCCTGCTCGCCGTCCGTGAGGGCGTGAATTTCCTCGATCTCATGGTGCGGCAGACGCTTTCGCTACGGGAAAAAAGCGGCACGAAGGTGCGGTTGCTTTTAATGAACAGTTTCAGCACCAGCGAGGACACGCTCGCCCATCTTCAGCGTTACGAGCAGCAGGGCTTCGCCAACGCGGGCGAGGTCGAGATGATGCAGAACATGGTGCCGAAGATCGATGCGGAGACGCTCAAGCCCGTGGAATGGCCCGCCGATCCCGAGCAGGAATGGTGCCCGCCGGGCCACGGCGATCTTTACCCGGCGATGGTCGGCAGCGGCTGGTTGGATCGGTTGCTGAATGAGGGCGTGAAATACGCGTTCGTTTCCAATTCCGACAACCTCGGTGCCATCCTCGATCCCGCGCTGCTCGCGTTCTTCGCGGAATCCGGCGCGCCGTTCATGATGGAGGTCACGCGTCGCACGGCGGCGGACAAGAAGGGTGGCCATCTCGCCATGCGGAAAAGCGACGGGCGCCTGCTGCTGCGCGAGGTCGCGCAATGCGCGGACGCGGATCTCGATGAGTTCCAGAACATCGACAAGCACCGGTATTTCAACACGAACAGCCTGTGGCTGAACCTCGAAAAGCTCAAAGCCCAGCTTACCGCCGACTCCGGCGCGCTGCCGTTGCCGATGATCAAAAACAAGAAAACCGTCGATCCCCGCGATCCGAAATCGCCCGCCGTTTTCCAACTGGAGATCGCGATGGGCTCGGCCATCGAATGCTTCGAGGGAGCGCTGGCCGTGGAGGTTCCGCGCAGCCGTTTCGCGCCGGTGAAAACCACCGCCGATCTCGTCGCCCTGCGCTCCGACGCCTACGAGGTGCTGGCGGACGGCCAGGTGCGCCTCTGCCCTGAACGCAACGGAGTGCCGCCCGACATTTCCCTTTCCGGCGAATACAAGCTCGTCGATTCCCTCGATGCGCTGGGCGTGCCGAGCTTGATCGCCTGCCACTCGCTGAAAGTGAGCGGGCTGGTCACCTTCGAAGAGGGCGTCGTCGTTGAGGGCGATGTCGCTTTCGAAAACCATCAATCCGAGCGCAAGGCCATCCCGGCGGGCGTTTACAGCAACGGAACATTTTGAATTATGTGGAAAGGACGTTTCTCACAAGACACCTCGTCGCTGGTGCAGCGCTTCGGGGAATCGATCTCCTATGACTGGCGGCTTTTCCCGCATGACATCGCCGGATCCATCGCGCACGCCCGTGCCCAGCTCAAGGCGGGCTTGCTGACGGAGGAGGAGTTTTCGGCCATCGAAAAGGGTCTGTTGGAAATCGAGATAGACATCCGCGAAGGCCGCTTCGAGTTCAAGACCTCGCTGGAGGACATCCACATGAACATCGAGTCGGAGCTGACCAAGCGCATCGGCGCGGCGGGCGGCAAGCTCCACACCGCCCGTTCCCGCAACGACCAGGTCGCCACCGATACGCGCCTCTACTGCCGCACCCAGATCGACGGGATCAGCGGTGCGATTCACGACCTTCAGAAAACGCTCGTCGGGAAAGCGGAACAATACGCCGCCTCGGTGATGCCCGGTTACACGCACCTCCAGCGCGGCCAGCCGGTCACTGTCGGCCACCATCTGCTCGCTTATGTGGAAATGCTCCAGCGCGACAAGGGTCGACTCAACGATTGCCGCCGCCGCCTCAATGTTTCCCCGCTCGGTTCTGGTGCGCTCGCGGGATCGACGATCAACCTCGACCGCGAGGCCATCGCCGAGGAGTTGGGTTTTGATGGAGTGACCCGCAACTCGATGGATGCCATCGCAGACCGCGACTACATCGCGGAGCTGCTCTTCGTGATCTCGATGTGCGGCGTTCACCTTTCCCGCCTCAGCGAGGATCTCATCCTGTGGTGCTCCAGCGAGTTCGGTTTCGTGGCGCTCTCCGACGCGCATACCACCGGTTCTTCGCTGATGCCGCAGAAAAAAAATCCCGATGTCTGCGAACTCACGCGGGGGAAAACCGGCAGGCTCGTCGGCAACCTGATGAACCTTCTCGTCGCCATGAAAGGCCTGCCGCTCACCTACAACCGCGACCTCCAGGAAGACAAGCCGCCGCTTTTCGATTCCGTGGACACGATCCTGTTGGTTCTGGCCGTGAACACCGAGATGATCGCCGCGATGGAGATGCGCGAAGACCGCTGCCTCGCCGCCGCCTCCGATCCCATGCTGCTCGCCACCGACCTCGCCGACGCGCTGGTGAAAAGCGGCGTCCCTTTCCGCACAGCCCACGAGCTGGTCGGGAAAGCCGTCGCCGAATCCGTGAAGTCCGGCGTGCCGCTCGACGCGCTTGATCTAACAGCCATCGACCCCGCCTACACCGACGCGATGAAATCCGTTTTCTCCCTGGAAACCGCCCTCGCCGCACGCACCAACCCCGGCGCGCCCTCCGTGGCGAACGTGAAACGCGAAATCGAAAGGTGGAAGGCGTCGCTTTGATCTACCCGCCCTTCGAGCATTGGATCTGGCTGATCCCGGCGGGCATGATCGGCGCCTGCATCGGCTCGTTCCTCAACGTCGTCATCTACCGCCTGCCGCTCGGCATGTCGGTGAACAAGCCGAGCCGTTCCTTCTGCCCGATCTGCAAGAACCAGCTCTCGCTCCTTCAGAACCTGCCCATCGTGAGCTGGCTATGCCTGCGGGGAAAATGCGGCCATTGCGGCGCGCCCATCCCGTTCCGCTACATCGCCGTCGAAATCGTCACCGCCGCGCTCTTCGTCCTCGTGTGGCGCGAGTTTCCACCGCAGGTCGCCGTTTTCCTTTGGGTTTTGTTGGCCCTACTCGTCGCAATCACATGGATCGACGCCGTGCATCTTATCATCCCGACGAACCTCACATGGGGCGGTTCGGTGGTCGGACTGATTGCCTGCGCCGTGTGGCCGCAATTGTCATCGCTCGCGGGCTACAACGGAGTGTGGTGGGAAGGGCTGCTACAAGGAGCCATCGGCTGGATCGCCGGCTTCTTCGGCCTGTGGGCGGTGGTGGAGCTGGGGAAAAAGGCCTTCGGGAAAAAGGCGATGAAGTTCGACAAGGAGGTCGAGTGGTCATTGCGCGAGCCCGTGGGCGACGATGACCCGATGCTCTTCGTGATCGATGGCGAGGAAGTGCCGTGGTGGGATATCTTCTCAAGGAAGACCGACCGACTCGTTGTCGATGCCACCGAGGTGATCGTGGACGGCGAGGAAACCGGCGGCGGGAAACTCATCATCCGCGACACCGGCATCGAGTTGGCGGACGGGCGTGTCTTCGAGTTGGAAAACATGAAATCTCTCAGCGGTCGCGCGCACGGAGCCGTCATCCCCCGCGAGGCGATGGGCATGGGCGATGTCCACCTGCTCGGAATGATCGGCGCGTTCTTTGGCTGGAGCGGGGTGTTCTTCTCACTCTTCGCGTCTTCACTTTTTGCCATCCTCGCCGCCCTCATCGGTCGCATCGGCTTTGGTAAGCAGCTCCCCTTCGGCCCCTTCCTCGCGATGGGCGCCGCCGCATGGATGTTCGGCGGCTGGCGGCTCTGGCAGTGGTATCTGGGATTGGTCGGGTTTTGGTAGGAGAAAGCCCAATCCTCCTCACCGCACGGCATCCAGGATTTCGAGCGCCCTTTGGTTTTCGCGAGCTGTGCCGATGGAGATGCGCACCCAGTCGGGGAGCTTGTAGCCGGACATCGCGCGGACGATGACGCCTTGCTTGAGCATGTCCCTGAAGACGCGGTCTCCCTCGCCGACCTTGACGAGGATGAAGTTCGCGACGGAGGGAACGTATTCCATGCCGCGTTCCGCAAAGGCGGCCTCGTAGAAGGCGAGACCCTCGCGGTTCACGGCTTTCGTTTTCTCGATGTGATCTGCGTCATCAAGGGCGGCGAGCGCTGCGGCCTGGGCCATGGCGTTCGTGTTGAAAGGCTGGCGCGCTTTCTGCAGAAGATCGGCGATGGGTTTCGGCGCGATGCCGTATCCGATACGCAAAGCCGCGAGGCCGTGGATCTTCGAGCAGGTGCGCAGCACTACGACGTTTTTCCCGGTACGGACGTGCTTGAGGACGTCGGGCGGAGTGTCGAGGAACTCGAAATACGCCTCGTCGAACACGGCGATCACATGCGGCGGCAGGCGGTCGATGAAACGGTCGATGGCCTCTTGCGTGACCTGGGTGCCGGTCGGGTTGTTCGGGTTCGCGACGAAAACAAGACGGGTGTTTTCCGTGATCGCGCCGGCCATGGCATCGAGATCGTGGATGAAATCCGGATCGTCCACCTCGACGTATTTCGCGCCGAAAAGGGTGGCCATGAGTTTGTAAACGACGAAGGCGTGCTTCGCGGCGATGAGTTCCGCGTTGCGGTTCAGGAAGGTGTGGCACAGCAGCTCGATGATCTCGTTGGAGCCGTTGCCGAGAATGATGTTCGAGATGTCGAAGCCGAGTCTCTCCGCGATGGCGGAGCGGAGCTTGAAGCCGCCGCCGTCCGGGTAGATGTGCGCCTGCTCGATGGCCGCGGCCATGGCTTTTTTGGCAAGAGGGGAGGGGCCGAGCGGGTTTTCGTTCGACGCGACCTTGATGATGGAAGCGGGGTCAAGCCCGAGCTCGCGGGCGGTTTCCTCGATGGGTTTCCCCGGCTCGTAGGCAACGAGGTCACAGACGAAGGCGTTGGCGAAATCGGAGATGGGCATGGCGGGCGGAAGGTGGTTCGGGGGAGGGAATTTGTCGAGAGGAAGAACGGAGGTCAGGGGTCAGGGGTCAGGGAGTAGGACCATTTCAGTGGATCGAAACCCGCCATTGCGAAATCGGCGGAGACAAGAAAGGGGCGTTTGATGAGGTTGCCGCTGGCGGCGAGGAGGTTTAGGGCTTCGGATTCGGGCATGGTGGGCAGGGATTCCTTGATGTTGAGCGCCCGGTAGTCCTGGCCGGAGGTGTTGAAGAGCTTGCGGATATCGCCTCCTGCGCTTTGCAGGGCGAGCCGGAGTTCGGGCAGGGTGGGGGGCTGCACGCGGATGGGGATTTCCTGGAAGGCAATGCCGTTTTCGCGGAGCCATTTCACGGCCTTGCGGCAGGAGTCGCAGTTTTTTAGGGTGTAAATGGTCATGAAACTATAAATTTTAAACTTTAAACCTCAATGAAGAGAGTTGGACGCTGAATGAAGTCCGCGCTCCTGCCGCTATAACCCCCAGGCGCCGGATTCATTGGCTTTTGCGATAGACTGGAGTTTGAAGAGGCGGTCTTCGTGTTTCCGCTCGGAAGTGCCGTCGGGCAACGGCGCGCCTTTGGTGTGGATGCGGGCGAGGCCTTTCTCGACGAGGAGTTCGTGGAGGAAGCGCGGCCTGCCTTGCACCGTCACCTCGATGAAGGCATGGTAGCGCTTGTCGTCAAAAGGGCTGTCCCATCCAGTGTGGATGGTGAAATGGGATTTTTCGAGGGTGGCAAGAGTGAATGACTTGGCTTTTTTCCCGATCTCGACGGCTTGTTGCGGCGTGATGCCGCCCATGTCCGCCGCTTGCTGGTCGATGCGGCGGTGATTGTTTTCCCCGCCCCCATAGCTCTTGAAAGCGCTCTCAGGGGTATCCACGAAATAGAGGCGGATGATCTCGGTGCGCCCGTCGGGTAATTTCACACGGAAGCTGTCGCCATCGTTGCCGCGATCCGGGGCTAGGGTGCAACCTTGGAAGGTTTCGTAGCGGCCGGTTTTCGATGGGGGCGGGGAGGTTTCGGCGGGCTCTCGTGTTTCCGCTACCGTGCGGGTGGGGGATGCTTGCCGGTAGGTGTCGATTGCCCAGAGGACTATCGCCGCCGCGAGGATGAGGATGGGGATGACGGCGGATCGGGACGGGCGGCGGGACATCGGGGAAACTTTAAGTCTGAAACTTTAAACCCTAAGCAATCATTCCTTCGGACGGATTCTTCCGATGAAGTTTATAGGCCCTTGAAGCCGGCGTATTCGTTGTAAGTTCCGGTCGGGACGGCGACGCCGCGCCACTCCCGCTTGAGGCGGCGGTATTTGGTGATGAACTGCGTGGGATCCGCCCAATTCACGAGGTCGGAGGGAACGCCGCTGCGAGCCATGCCGATGTAGATGTTGTGGCGCATTTCGAAGTGGAGGTGCGCGGGATACATGCCGCGGTTCGTGCCGATCGTTCCCACCTGCTGGCCGCGTTTCATGCCTTGGCCCGTTTTCACCATCATCTTGTCGAGGTGACCGTAGAGCGAGTCGATGAATTTCACCTTCCCGCTGGTGGGGTCGCGGTAAGCGTGGCGAATCAGGACGACATTGCCCCAGCCCTGGCGGACGTCATGGGCGAAGGTGACGACACCGTCGGCGCAGGAGTACACGGGATCACCCAGGTCGCTGTCGCCGCCGCTGCGCCCGTTCCAATCCTCGCCGAAATGCTGCGGCGAGCGCAACCGGAGGCCGCGCGCCTTGTAGTAACCAGCCGCATCTGGCTTGCCGACGGGGAAATCGAAGCCATCGGCGACGTTCACCTTCACCGCCCCGCTTGCCATTTGGACGGAAAGCAAGGCGCAGAAAAACAGCAAGACCGCTGCCAGCGACCTGATAAGTTGAGTTCCCACGGTTTTATCCATCCGCCCCGATTCCAGCCCCGGAGAGCATCATGGGGCAAGAGAAAAGAAAAACGGCGCGATTCCGTGGGGAAGCGCGCCGTTTTGAGGGATCAGTGGATTATTGCTGTTCGTCCACTTTGAGCGGACGGTAGCCGCCAATGGATTTGAAGTAGAATATCAGGAGCAGGAACAGCACTGCCATAGTGAGCGGGATGAAGGAATCCACGCGGAGTGTTTCGCGGTTGCCGACGATATCTGCGGCGACAACGGTTTTCTGAACGTCTGTTTTTTCCTTAGCGCCTTTCGCAGCCTCAAGTTTTACAGGGTCGATGGTGGAGACTTCCTTGAAGGCAAGGAACTTGCTGGTGTTGCCGCCAGCAGTCCACTCGGCGTGGATGGCGGAGTCCTTTTTCGCGAGTTCTTCGGCGGCGAAGCGATCCTTGAAGTAACCTAGGCCGGGGCCGCCGATGAGGCCGGCGGACATCATGCCTACGCCACCCATGAGGGAGATCGCGATACCACCGGTGCGGGGGAAGCGGTCGGATACCACGGCGAGCATGGTAGGCCAGAAGAAGGTTTTACCGAAGGCATAAACCAGCAGCGCACCAAGGGCGGGGCCGAAGGCGGAAACGGCGCTGACGAGATTCAGGCCGAGGACGGCGAGTAGGGAGCAAACGAAGAGCAAACCAATGGGCTTGAGTCCGCATTTCGTCTCGATGAAATGGGCGCAGAAGCGGAGTCCGAACATCATCAGCGAGGTGAAGACGAAGAGAATCTTGCCTTGGGTTGGGTTCAGTATTGCGCCTGTGATGTTTTGGATCCAGCCGTCGGTGCCGAGCTCGACCGCGCCGACGAGGGCGTGAATGACGAAAAGCAGGGCAAGCATCCAGTGACCGATGGCGAAGCCGGTGAGTTTCGCGATGGCGCCGAGGACGGAAATCGCGATGATGGAGGCAAGGACAGTTCCGATGATCGGATTTTCAAAGAAAGGTGTAAGCAGGCCTTTGAAGAAAAGATAGAGCATGAAGCTCACGACAGCACCGCCAAGAAGGCCGACGTCTTTGAGCATCTCTCCGAACTTGAGGCCTTTTTCCGTTGCTTCGGATTTGGGGTATTTCTGGCCGAAGAACATCGCACCGTAAATGGCAGTGGGGATGAGGTAGAGAGAGAGTTGTGCTTTCCAGCCCCAGTCGAAGGAGTCACCGAGCACCCAGCCGATCACTCCGCCGAAGACCATGCCGAGAGGCCATGAGGCGTGGAGGATGTTGAGGTAGTGATTGCGGTTGTTGGGGAAGAGGGTGGCTACGAGCGGGTTGGAAACGGCTTCAAGAACGCCGTTGGCGGCTCCGAAAGCGAACATACCCCAGAATAGGAACTGGTAGGCGACGCCCTGTGCTTGTCCGGGGGTGGCGCCGAAGGTTACGAATGCCGAAATGACATGCAGGGCGAAGGCGGCAAAGACGAGCTTGCCGTAGCCGAACTTGTCGACGAGCACGCCGCCGATCATGATGCCGAAGCAGAAGCTGGTGAAGCCGGCTCCTCCGATCGCACCGAGCTGCGCGCCCGTGAATCCGAAGTCGGCGGCCCATGTCCCGAAGATCCCTCCTCGGACTCCGAATCCGACTCCGGCTGCGAGGATGGCGGTGAATCCGGCCCATAGGAGCCGCTTGGCGTTTGGTGCAATTGCGTCTGTGTTATTCATAGGGTTCATTAGGTGGTCAGTGGGGATTAGCCAGCTGGAATGGACTTGGCAAGCATTCGGGAGCGGAAATGCACGATTTTTGTCAGACGTTCATAAATTCACAGGCTTCAGGTCGTAGTTTTCCCGCGGTTTTGTGTGCCCAAAGCCTGTTTATCAGGGCAGGGATCGCTCTGACTGTCGATTTCCGGTCAAAATTAAGCGTTTTGGATTTCGACTGATGCATTGCGCAATCCGTTCGGGCTGGCAGCATGGCCGCGGATGATTGATGTAGTTTGTGGTGTGATCAGGGATGAGCAGGGAAATGTGCTGGCTTGCCGGCGGGCGGCGGATCGGCATTTGGGCGGGTTGTGGGAATTTCCCGGTGGGAAAGTGGAGGACGGCGAGGATCCAAGGGCGGCGTTGGCGCGGGAGCTTTCGGAGGAACTGGGGATCGTGGTGAAGGTGGGTGGAAAGTTCGATGCGGTGGTGGACTGGACGGACGGTGTGGTGAGAATCCGGTTGAGCGGGTTCTTTTGTGAGATTCTGGAGGGAAAGGCCGAGCCGCTTGAGCATGATGAGATCCGTTGGTGCGAGCGTGGGGAGCTGCCCGGATTGGACTGGGCGAAGGCGGATCTGCCGATTCTCGACGAACTGCTTGCCGCGCGTTTTTTTTGACAAGCCGGGCCGGGTCGGGCTAATTCACGCCCCGCCCATTTTCCCCAACCACCACCATGAGCAACACGACGACCGAGAAGCACACGTTCCAAGCCGAGATCCAACAACTGCTCGAGCTGGTGGTTCATTCCCTTTACACCGACAAGGAAATTTTCCTGCGGGAGCTGATCTCCAACGCCTCCGACTCGATGGAAAAAGTCCGTCACCTGGAGGGCACGGAGAAACATTTCAAGGATGCGGGCGCGGATCTCCAGATCACGCTGGAACTCGATAAGGACGCCAAGACGATCACCTTGACCGACCGCGGCGTCGGCATGACGCGCGAGGAACTCGTCGAAAACCTCGGCACCATCGCGCACTCCGGCACGAAGGCGTTCCTAGAGCAGATGAAGGAAACCGGCGGCAGCCCGGCAGGCCTGATCGGGCAGTTCGGAGTGGGTTTCTACTCGGCTTTTATGGTCGCGGACAAGGTGGAGGTCTTCAGCCGCTCATGGAAAGAAGGCGCGGAGAACCTGCGCTGGGAAAGCGACGGCAAGACCGGCTACGAGATCGAGGAAACCGCAGAACTCCCGCGCGGCGTGCGCATCGTGCTGCACCTGAAC